>QHPZ01000023.1:0-4908 GCA_003219225.1 Verrucomicrobiota bacterium
CATCTGCGCGAGTTCGCGGGCGCACAAGACGCGATTGTCCAGCTCGCCGGCAAACAGCTCATCAATTTTTCGTCAAACGATTACCTTGCGCTCGCCAACGATCCGAAATTGCGCGACGCAGCCGCCCTTGCCATCGCGCAGTTTGGTGTCGGCGCGGGCGCGTCGCGTTTGATCAGCGGAACGCAATCGCCGCACTTGGAACTGGAACGCGCGCTCGCGAAATGGAAGGGAACGCCGGCTGCGCTCAGTTTCAGCAGCGGCTACGCGGCCGCGCTCGGCACGATCCCCGCGTTAGCGGCGAAAGGCGATGTGGTCCTGCTCGATAAATTGTGCCACGCGTCACTGATCGACGGCGCCCGGCCCAGCGGCGCTACGCTGCGGGTCTTTCCGCACAATCATCTCGGCAAACTGGAGAGTCATTTGCAGTGGGCGCGGCGCGAACACTCAGGCAAACGCGTCGTGATTGTCACGGAATCGGTGTTCTCGATGGACGGCGACCGCGCGCTCTTGCGTGAGCTGGTTGAATTAAAAAAACGCTTCGCTGCCCTGCTCTTGCTGGATGAAGCGCACGCCGTCGGTGTGATTGGGCCGAACGGTCGCGGCCTCGCCGCCGCGGAAAAGCTCAGCGACGATGTCGATGTTCAAATGGGCACGCTGAGCAAAGCGCTCGGCGTTAGCGGCGGCTATGTCTGCGGTTCAAGGAGTTTGATCGAATGGCTGGTCAATCGGGCGCGTTCATTTATTTATTCGACCGCTCCTCCGCCTGCGCTCCCCGCTGCAGCGCGAGCCGCGGTCGAGTTTCTCGGTTCGGCAGAGGGCGAGGAACGCCGGCTCCTGCTTGGCGCACGAATCAAACTCATGGACAAAAGTCTGCCGGCCGATTCAGCAACAACAGCGCGGTCGAACCGGCCGGGTGACCCTGATCGCAGTGCCATTTTTCCGTGGATAATCGGCGATGAACGGCGCGCGCTCGATTTGGCTGCCGCGCTCCGGGATGAAGGATTTTTTGTGCCGGCGATTCGTCACCCGACCGTGGCGAAAGGCTCGGCGCGCTTGCGCATCACCGTGACAGCGGCACACAGCGAGGAACAAATCCACTCGCTTTGCGAAGCACTCGCGCGCCTTAAACTGTAGGGGAAGCTGACAGCTTCCCGTCCAAGTTTCTCGCGATTACGGAGTCGAGGAAGCGGCCGAGACACGCAGCAACGGCGTTGGCACCAGAGTCGGATTGCGATTCACATCCTGCGGCGCGTCGGCGGGAATATCTTCCGGGCCTTCCGCCGGCGGAGGCGGTTCTTCTCCGACCGCCGTCGGCACGGCGGCATACTTCGCATTCAAACGCTGCTCCAGCGTTTCGTGACCGGCGGTGGTCGTTTGCGTAGTCGAACAGGCGGGGAGCAGAGCGAGGCTGAGCAGGCAGGTGGCAATCTTGATTTTCATTCTTTCGGACTCCGTTGGTGTGAGAAAGCTTGGTTAAGCGACGCGTCCATAATTACTATAATCGCGGTCCCAATGGCAAGATTTTTTTTAGGAACGGCCCCGCCGCTACAGGAACCGCTGCAGAATGGACTTGAGTTTCTCCACCGTCTGCGACGGCCAAAGCGTGCGGTCGGTCACGAGCGCGGCATCCAGCGCGAAGTGCTCCGGCCAGTTCGGCTCCAGCGGCACGCGGGGGATTACATCGGCGAGAATTTTTTTGGCCATCTCCGCATTCGCCAACAGATGACCGATCACGGTTTGAGCCGAGACCGGTTCCTCCTCGATTTTCCAGCAGTCGTAGTCGGTAATCATCGCCATGGTCGCGAGCGCGATCTCGGCTTCGCGGGCCAGTTTCGCCTCGGGCAAATTCGTCATCCCGATGACATCGAAGCCGTGTCGGCGGTTCAACTCCGACTCCGCGCGCGTAGAAAACGCCGGGCCATCCATGTTCACGTAGGTGCCGCCATTGTGAACGGTCACGCCGAGCGAGCGGGCGGATTCGGCGATGAGGTTGCGCAGGTTCGCGCTGATCGGTTCGGCAAACGACACATGCGCCGCGATGCCGTCGCCGAAAAAAGTATGTGCGCTGCGCAAACTGGTGCGGTCGTAAAATTGTGACGGCAACAGCACGTCGCGCGGCGCGTATTTCTCCTGCAAACTGCCGACCGCCGTCACGCAAATGATCCAGCGGACGTTGAGCGCGCGCAGCGCATAAATGTTCGCGCGATGATTCAGCTCGTGCGGCAGGAGACGATGCCCGCGCGCGTGCCGCGGCAAAAAGTAAACCCGTCGTCCGCCGACAGTACCGCCAATCAGTGCGTCCGATGGCGCTCCGAATGGCGTGTCGATCTTGTGCTCGGTCGCACCGCGCAGCTCCTCCATCTGGTACAAACCGCTCCCGCCGATCACGCCGATCCCTGGACCTTCGTCATTCATTGCGCGGCCGATTAAATGCGAAGCGTCGAGCAGTTGAAAAGTCGATAATGGCCAACGTGGCACACTCGTGTATTATTTCGCCCGCTCATGCCGAAATTTTTCATCAAGACCTACGGCTGCCAGATGAACGAGCGCGATTCCGCACAGGTCGCGCACTCGCTCATCGCGCGCGGGTATGAGCGCGTGACGAGTGAAAATGAAGCAGACGTGGTCCTGCTCAACACGTGCAGTGTCCGCGACATGGCCGACCAAAAGGCGCTCGGCAAAATGGGAATGCTCGGCCGCATCGCGAAAGAACGGCCGCACGTCGTTTTCGGGTTTCTTGGCTGCATGGCGCAGGCGCGCGGCGCGGCGCTGCTCGAGAACCTGCCGCATGTCGATCTAGTCGTCGGGACACAGAAGTTTCATCGTGTGGCCGATTACGTGGAAGAACTGGTCGCGCGGAAAGCGGCGCGCCCGGTTCGCCACGGCGAATCCGTCCTGAGGCGGACGGTCGCGCCCTACCAATTGGCGCAACGGGCGATCGACGATCCGCGGTTTTCAATTGTCGATCTTGACGAAGAAGCCGGTTCACAATCGACGATTCGCGAGCAGCAGCTCGCGCCGAAACAGGCGACGGCGTTCGTGTCGATCATGCAGGGCTGCAACATGCATTGCACTTTTTGCATCGTGCCGCAGACGCGCGGGCCGGAACGCAGCCGCACGATCGCCGAGATCGTGGCGGAAGTGCGCAAGCTCGTCGCGCGCGGCGTCAAAGAAGTAACTCTGCTCGGCCAGATCGTAAATCTCTATGGCCGGCACGAGTTCCCGAAGGTCGACAACAAAAGTCCCTTCGTGCAGTTGCTCGAAGCGGTGCACGCAGTCGATGGACTCGAGCGACTCCGGTTTACCTCGCCGCATCCGATCGGTTTTCGCGACGATTTGATCGGCGCAATCGCGAGGCTGCCTAAACTGGCGGAGCACGTGCATCTACCGGTGCAATCCGGCTCGAACAAAATTCTCAAAGTGATGCACCGGACCTACACCGCGGAAAAATATGTCGATCTTGTCGAGCGGGTCCGCGCCGCGCGCCCGCGGATCGCCATTACAACCGACATCATCGTCGGTTTTCCCGGCGAAACCGGCACCGATTACGGGCAGACGCGCTCGCTGGTCGAGGAAGTCCAGTTCGATAACGCTTTCATCTTTCGCTATTCGCCGAGGCAGGACACGCTCGCTGCAGTGATGGCGGAGCAAATCGATGAGACGGTGAAGGAGCAACGCAATCACGATTTGCTTGCGCTCGTGAACGAGTTAGCCCGGCGTGCAAATGAACGGCTCATTGGCTCGCAAGTCGAGGTCCTGTGCGAAGGCCCGAGCAAAACCAATCCGTCGCGCCTGACCGGACGCACCCGCACGAACAAGATCGTCATCTTTGAAGGCGGCGACGAATTGATCGGAGAAGTTATCGACACAAAGATCGAGCACGCGACCGGCTTCAGCTTGTATGGTCAACTGGTCGGTCGCAACCGAACACGCGCGATCGCGGCATGATTTACCATCTCTCCCTGCGCGACGCGGGCATCGCGGCGGGCGCGTTCCTGGTGCTAATCGGTTTGCCTGGTCTTGTTAAACCCGATTTGGCTGCGGTCGTGCAGAAATTCCCGCGCTCGCGCGGGGCCGGCATTTTTTTGCTGACTGTCGACCTTATCTGGACGCTGTGGCTCCTGGCGACAATTGAGATGGGCGAGTTCTCCGCGTTTCGCCGGCCACTGCTGATTGCCGTGCCGATCGCTTATGTGCTCGCGCTGCGGTTCGTCGATGAATTCCTTGCCGTGCGCGCGCTCGGCATTTTGTGTTTGCTTCTGGCCGAACCATTTCTCGATGCGGCATTTCTGCGGCACCAATCGAGCCGTTTGCTCGTAACCATTTTTGCTTATCTGCTCATCGTCGTCGGACTTTTCTGGGTGATGGTCCCCTACATCCTGCGCGATAAAATCAACTGGGCGGCGCGCAGTTCCGCCCGCTGGCGGTTGCTCCACGGCGCGGCGCTGGTTTATGGCGCCGTCATTCTCGGGTTCGCGTTTACGCGATATTGAGCTGAAGCGCATTCTCGTTATCCGCGGTGGCGCGCTCGGCGATTTTATTCTGACGCTGCCGGCCCTGCGCGCGATCCATGAGGCGTATCCCGCCGCGCATCTGGAAATCCTCGGCTATAAACATATCGTCGCGCTGGTCGAGAATCGCGGTTATGCCCAAGCTGTCCGTTCGATCGAGTACGGGGCGCTCTCCAGTTTTTTCGCGAAGAATTCCGAGCTCCCGTCCGACCTGGCGAATTATTTCGCCAGCTTCGATTTGATCGTGAGTTATCTGTACGATCCTGATCGCATCTTCGAGACGAATCTGCGCCGGTGCGGAGTAGAAAATCTTATTCTCGGCCCCGGCAAACTCGCCAATTCGGAACATGCTGCGGTGCAACTCGCGCGTCCGCTGGAAGAGCTTGGCCTGCAGGTC
>QHPZ01000023.1:4914-12590 GCA_003219225.1 Verrucomicrobiota bacterium
CAAAGTTTTTCTTGCTCCGCAAGATCGACAAGTCGCAACCGAATTTCTGCGCGACTGCGCGCGGCCAATTGTTGCGCTGCATCCCGGCAGCGGAAGCGAAAAGAAAAACTGGCAGCTCGAAAATTGGGTGCGGCTTGGAAACGCGCTGCTTGAGGCCGACAACTTTGGCGGCTCGCTCCTCGTTATTTCAGGAGAAGCAGATGAGTCTGAAGTCGCGCAGCTCGAAGCGATTTGGAAGAACGCGCGCGTGAGGTTCGCAAAACATCTGCCGCTGCCTCATCTCGCCGCGCTCCTCGAGCCGGCAATTTTCGTTGGACACGACAGCGGTATCTCGCATCTCGCGGCCGCCGCGGGAGCAAATTGCATTTTGCTCTTTGGGCCGACCGATCCAGAGATCTGGGCGCCGCAAAATCTAAATGTGAAGGTCATTCGCCCATCGAGCGCGCGGATCGAAGACGTCGATGTTGCGGACGTTGAGCTCGCGTTGGCAGCACTCCTACCCGAGGAAATAGCGAGCGATCCTTCGACTCGGCTCGGGATGACAGACAAATCAACTACGCGCTGATGCGCATTGGCATCAGGACGTAAAGGAACGGCGTTTGGATTTTGAGGACGCCCGGGCTCATCTCGTCGATGAGATCGAGATAAACTTCGTCTTCGGTCAGGGCGCGCAGCGGCGCCATCAGGAATTCCGGATTGAAGGCAATGGAGAAGTCACGGCCCTTATATTGCACCGGAAGCGATTCCTTGGCTTCGCCGACCTCGGGGGTGTTGGCAGTGATGTCGATGTTGTTCTTGTTGAAGTTGAGTTTGATCGAGTTCGATTTGTCACTCGCCAGAAGCGAAACTCGTCGCAGCGAATTGAGAAACGTCTCCCGCTCGAGCGTGACGCGCTCCTTTGCTTCGCTCGGAATCACCTGTTTGTAGTTCGGGTAATTGCCCTCAATTAATTTGGAGACGAGCAGCGTGTTATTGAGATCGAACGCGATCTGGCCGCTGCTCATGCTCACCTTCACGTCGCCATCGTCTATGAGCAGACGCTGCACCTCGGTCACTGCTTTGGTCGGCACGATAATGTCCGCCTCATGGCTGCGCGGAAATTCCAGCTCGATGTCGACCATCGCGAGGCGGCGGCCGTCAGTCGCGACCAGCGTCAGCTTGTTGTCCTTGAAACTGAACAGAACGCCGTTGAGCACGTAGCGCGTCTCGTCGGTCGAGATGGCGTAGGAAGTTTTGCGCAAACCGTCGCGCAAATCCTTTTGCCGCATCGTGACTACCTTCGCGTCTTCGAACTTGGGCAGCGGCGGAAACTCCTCCTCCGGCAGACCGAGAATTTTGAAAAAACTTTGTCCGCTACGAATGGAAGCCGTGTTTTTGCCGTCGACATCGAATTGAATTTCGCTGGAGGGGAGTTCGCGAATGATGTTGAAAAGCCGCCGGGCCGGGAGCGTGGTCGCGCCTCCTTTTTCCACCTGCGCTTCGAAACTGCCGCGCACACCGACGTCAAGATCGGTCGTAGTGAGATGAACGATGTTGCCATCGGCCTGCAACAAAACATTGGAAAGAATCGGCAGCGTCGTGCGCGTGCTGACGACGTTTTGCACCTGTTGCAAGCCTTCGAGCAGTTTCTCCTTGCTGACGCTAAATTTCATAACTAAGCCGCGCTTAAGATTTAAGGCTGTCGATTTTGTTCGGCAACTGGAAAGTCGTTCCTGTCATGTCGAGCGAATTCTCCCGCAGGAGCTGGATCATTGTTTAAGCGTAATCCCGCAGGCGCGAGAGACTCCGCTCGGAATGACAAAGTGGCAAGATCGACAATGAACGAAACATCAGCCGCGACCGCCATCACTCGGCGTTATCTTTGTAGCGAGCTGTCGATGAACGAAATCGTCTGACGCAGATTGTCCTGCTCTTTCATGCGTTTCTTCACCAGCTTGCACGCGTGCAGGACAGTGCCGTGATCGCGGCCGCCGAATGCGTCGCCAATTTCATTGAGCGAGGCTTTGGTCAACTCGCGCGCGAGAAACATTGCCACCTGACGCGGGAAAGCGATGCTCGCGGGGCGCCGTTTGCTCGTCATGTCCGCGAGCCGCACATCAAAATGTTCGGCGACCCGCCGTTGAATTTGCTCGATCGTAATCGAATGCCGCGCTTCCTCCTGCAAAATATCTTTGAGCAGATGCTCGACCACATCCTGGGTCAATTCCTTGCCGCTGAGTGAGGCGAACGACGCCACGCGCATCAGCGCGCCCTCCAGCCGTCGCACGTTCGTGCGGATGCGGTTGGCGAGAAATTCGAAAATTTCGTCGCGCAATTTGATTTGCATCGTGAGGGCTTTCATCCGCAGGATTGCCATGCGGGTCTCGATGTCAGGCGGCTGTAGCTCGGCCGTTAATCCCCATTCGAAACGCGAGACGAGGCGCTTTTCCAGGTTCGCGATCTCCGACGCTGGCCGATCGCTCGAGAGGACGATCTGTTTGTGCCCGTCAAAGAGGGTGTTGAATGTATGAAAGAATTCTTCCTGCGAGCGCTCTTTGCCGGCGAGAAAGTGAATGTCGTCGATCAAAAGAAGATCTGACTGACGATAACGCTTCCGGAATTTGACGAGAGTGCTGTGCTGGATCGCATCGATGAACTCGTTGATGAAAACCTCGCTCGAAACGTAAATCACGCGCATGCTTTTCTTCTTCGTGAGCACGAACTGGCCGATCGCCTGCATAAGGTGCGTCTTGCCCAAACCGACGCCGCCGTAGATGAACAGCGGGTTGTAGGTGCGGGCCGGCGTTTGTGCGACTGCCAGGCTGGCGGCGTGTGCAATCTCATTGTTTGGTCCCACCACGAACTTGTCGAACGTGTTCCGCGGATTCAGCCCGAGCGCGCTCCCGGCCGGTTTGGCGTCACGCGTCGGTGCTTGTCCTGTTTCTTTCGTTGCGCTCGGCTCTTCGCGGTTTTGGCCGGCCGCGCCGGGCGGCAGCGAAAATTTCACTTCGCGCGGCTCGCCCAACGCGCTGACAATCGCCGCCTGCAACGCGGGCAGATAATTACTCTCGATCCAAAACTGGTAGATGTTGTTGGGCACACGAAAAGTGAGCGACTTTTCGTCGGCCTCGATCAATTCGACGGCGGAAAACCAGCGTTTGAACGTATCGGCGCTCACGTGCGGTTTGAGGGCGAGCGATATCCGTTGCCACAGCTGCGCACATTTCTCTTTCATAGCGAGTTATTAACAGCGTTACACAATTGCCATAAAGCCGGTTCCCGAGAGAAAATGCCCCTCACGCCAAACACAAACGGCGAATCCAAACCGTGGCCCTTTGTCCGAGCACGTCGTGCAAAAATCCTGAAAATCCCCAAATGCGAGGGAAAAATGTTTTTTCTCATCGCGTTCGGGCGCACTGCCCGCTAAGATCGACAGCTTCCCGCGGGCGTCGCGTGAGAGAGGTTAGGGCGTCGCTCATTCTGGCTGCTGGGAGTTAATCAAACCTGTTCACATCTTATTCACATCGTCTGCCTTTCCGCCCTCGCGCACGGCTTGAGATTAGAAATCGCATGCAAAATCGACAAGAAAAAAAGCGGCAAAAAAAAATTCAGCGTGAAAGAAACTTCTTGACTGAAAAATCAAAAAGCGTTTTTTTGTGCAATTTGACCGAGTCGGCGCACGCGCGCATTTTTTCTGTCGTCCGGAGAGGCGCTCGGCCCGACCCGCGCCCTGAAAAATGCAATTGAACCTCAATAAGCTCGTCGATTGGCACAAAACACGCCCTGTTTCTTGGAAATTGTGTGTCGCATGACGCTGCGCCGCTTCGTCCTCGTTGCGCTTCTTCTCTCGAGCGCGATCTCAGTCGCGCCCGCGGCCGATGAACTTCTGCCGCCGTTCGGTTTTCGCTGGAACGATCCGATGTCGCGCGTTGAAGCCGTGCTGACCGGGGCCAAAGCGCAAATCGTTTCGCGCGAGAAAAAAGAGGGTCGCGAAATCTGGACGGTTGAAGGTCTGGTTCATCCGGGATTGAAACGAACGCTCTTCACTTTCAAGGCCGGCGCGCTCTTCGGCGTGGAACTGCAGTACGAATATCCCGACTGGACGATCGAGCGTTATAACCAGCGCATGGGCGAGATCCGGAAATACTTCGATGAAAAGTACGGCACCGGTAAGCTCGTCTCCCGCGCACGCGACACCGACAGCGATGTGATCCAAACGCTCGTCGGCTACCAATGGATGGTAGGCGCCACCATGCTCGAGCTTTTCTATTTCTCTGCCCAGCACGACGCGCTCGTTTATCGGACGATCACTGTCGATTACAAAGCGCTGTAGCGGATTTCTGCAGCCGGCGTCGGTGATGTTGGGACCGCGGTCGGCGACCGCGGCTACAATGTTTCGCTCGGCTCGAGTTGCCGATCTTCAGCGCGAACGCGATGGCCGCGCTTCGTCTCTTTTTGTAATCGCTTCAATCGGCTGGCGAGCGCGGCCTTTGCGACCGAGCTCATCCGATCGATAAACAGAATTCCATTGAGATGATCGAGCTCATGCTGCAACGCGCGCGCGAGTAACCCGCCGGCTTCGATTTCGATTTCACCATCCAGGGTCTGCGCGCGCACCGCGGCCGATTTCGCGCGTTCAATGTCGCCGCTGATCGCTGGAAAACTCAGACAGCCTTCGCTGCCGAGTTCGGTCTCGCTCCCCAATTCGATCTCGGGATTGACCAAGACCAGCGGCATGGCCGCTTTCGGATCGACCTCCTCGCCATTTAATTTCATCGTGCTCGGTCGATCTTCCACTTGCGAAATGTCGATCACCGTGAGTTGCAACGGCTCGCCGATCTGCTGAGCGGCCAGGCCGATCCCGTTCACGGCGTGCATCGTTTCGAGCATGTTCGCCGCGAGCTCGCGAATTCGGTCGTCAATTTGATCGATCCGTTTGCCCTTCGTGCGCAGCACCGGATCGCCGTACTGCAGAATCGACAATTTCATTTCGCCGCCGCCTCGCGCGTAAACGAGGGAAGATTTTTTACGCCCGCGAGTTTCAACGCGTCCATCACTTTGATGATCGCTCCCCAGGAAGCTTTCCGGTCGGCCTGTAAAGCGAGCGTCGATTTGCGTTCCGCCGGCAAATCGCGCACCGCCGTTTCAAGCTCTTCCACGCCGACGGATTTGCCGTCGAGCTGGACCTGATCGTTTTCGTCCACGCTCACGATCGCGCGCTCCGTTTCGGCCGGCGCTTTGGTCGCAGTTTTCGATTCCGGCAGATTAATTTGTACCTCCGGCTGATCTTTTTTGAACGTGGTCGAAACGACGAAAAAGATGAGCAGGATGATGAGAATATCGACGAGCGACACGATGATGATGAGTGGCGCCCGGCGTTTTCGAACCGCGAAATTCATCGCATCAACTGCGCCGCGCGCTTAGGCGACTGGGGCCGGAATCGGCAGCGGCGCGGGCGACGTCGGTTTCACAGGCAGAAATTCGCGCGAGGAGCGACCATAATAACACTTGTTCAACAGCTCGACGACGAGTGTCTCCATTTCAACCGACATCGCTTCCACCTTTCGCGAAAAATAGCTGAACCCAATCAGCGTCGGCACGGCAATGGAGAGGCCGAACACCGTCGCGTTCAATGCTTCCGCGATCCCGAGCGCGATCTGACGTGTGTCCGACGCGCCAGTGCTCAAGCCAAGATGGGAAAACACGTGAACCAATCCCGACACCGCGCCGATCAATCCAAGCAATGGCGCGATGCCGATGATGACCTCGAGCACGATCAGGCCTTTCTCCAGCCGCACCATTTCGTGGCGCGCGCGTGTTTGCACCACTTCCACGTTTTCGGAACGTGGCGCGCGCAAATGCTGGAGCGCGACGCGCGTGATCCGCGCGAGCGAGGAGTTGTCATGCGCGACGATCCGCGCCAGCCGCTCCGCGCTCGCGCCCGGAACGAGCCGCTCGATCTCGCTCTGGATCAGCAGCGGCATCACATTTTTCTCGCGCAATGCAAGTCCGCGCAAAATCATTGTCGTCACCGAGACAATCGAACAGGCCAGCAGCGGCCACATGAACAAGCCGCCTTTGGTGAAGAAACCGATGACGGTGTGGATGAGCTCGAACATGTCAGCGCGTCTCAGTTAGCATACATGGTAAAAGACATCTCTTCATCCAAACCTTCCGGCGGCAATGTGCTCGCCACGTCCTCGGGAATGGGCGGCAACTGGATTTCCAGCACCGACTGGAGACACACATTCGCGAACGATTCATTGGAGCTGTTCTCAACAACCTTGAGATTCTGCGGCCGGCCTTCTCGATCGACGGCAAAGACCAACCGCAGTGTGCCGATGTTGAGCAAGTCACGCTGCCGCGCGACGTACATGTACCAACGCGAGCCGACCGCGTCGTAAAGCATTTTTTGATACTGCCCAAGCGGCGTGCCGATGGCGTTCACGGCCGAAGCGCCGCGGTTCGTGATCGAGCCGGCCAAACGCGTCTGTTGTTTTTCGGCGCGATACTGGGAGCGCGGCGGCTGCGAGTTGGGAGCAGCGCTCGGTTGAACGCTCGGCCGCGGCGTTGAGGTATTCAGCGCAAATTGTTCCGAGTCGGTAATCGGAGTCGTCTCCGGCGTGGCTTGCGGCGGCTGCGACGGCTGCTGGGTTTCCTGTGCCACCGAATTCGGCTGCGGCTGTGCGCCTGGCTGCGCGATCGAAGCCGAATGCGTTTCCAAATCCATCCATGGCCGCTCCTTCCCCTCTTGTGATGGCAACGGCAAGTCGCCAGCGGCAGGAAGCTGACTCGCGCCGACCGAATTCGCGTTCGATTCGAATGTTTTCTCTTTCGGCTGCGGCGCCTGCTTCGCTTCGTCGTTTTCGATAAACGCCGTGTTCTTGACCGGCGCAGGCGTGGGAAGATCGACAACTGTCATTTCCATCGGTGTTTCTTCTGCGACCGGCTCAGCCGGCGTAAACGCGCCGCCGAACGCCGCCAGCGCGAACGCGACGAGCAAATGAATCAGGAGCGCAGCCAGAAACGCCCAGAGCACTTTCCGCAATTCCTGCTTGCGATCGAGGATGCTATCGCTCGGCTGCGGGAAGATGAACTCGGCCGTGGTCATGAGAGCTGCCCCTCAAAGAGTGCGAACATTATCGCACATGGCATGCCGTGACAACCTTCGTCCTGGAGGGGCACGCGCTCTCGTGCCCGACTTTTTCAGCGCCGACGGCACGGCGCCCTCCAGCGGTGCGGGCATGATGAAATAAATACTGTTGGGCATAGCCGCCATGATCGCCGAAGTATCTTTCCGTGAACGCTCGCAGCCGCGCTGCTTTCAGCTGTCGCGCGCGCAGAAAATACTTCTCGCGCAACACCCGCTCGATCCAGACATCAATCGGAAACGCGCGCAGCCGCTCGTAAGCGAAAAGCATCACACAATTCGCAACCTTCGTACCGACGCCCGGCAGCTCGCATAGGCGCGCGCGCAGATCGACATCAGGCAAGATCGACATCTTCTCCAGATCCATCTCGCCGCTTGCGACCAGCCGCGCCGTCTTGAGAAGATTGATCGCTCGATAACCCAAGGCGCACTTTCGCAATTCCTTTTCCGAGCTGGCCGTGAGTCGTTCCGCCGTTGGAAACGTGAAGATGCTGCGATTTTCTAACCTGCGTTGTTGGCCAAAGCGTTCGCGCAATTTGTGCGAGAT
>QHPZ01000162.1 GCA_003219225.1 Verrucomicrobiota bacterium
CCGGATGACCGTGACGCGACCGTGCCGCTGACGCTCCGTGTGATCTGGCTGATTCCTGGAATTCTTTTTCTCATCGCAGCGCTCTACGCGTTTATCAAGCCGGCGTGGTTAATTCCAATGTGGCCATGGAAAGCAACGCCGCTGACCATGCGCGTGATGGTTTCGTTTTACTCAATGCTCGGCGTGGCAGTAATCGCCGTCTTCCGCGAACCGCGCTGGTCGGCCTGGCGCGTGGGATTGATCGGCGTGATCGTTTGGCACGCGCTAACAATTCTCGCGGCGTTTCTGCGCCAAGGTGATTTCAAAGCCGGCTTATTTCACGGCTGGTGGTTGTCATTTGAAATCGCGTTGCTGGTTGCAGCAACCACGACTTTCGTGTTCATGGAAACGCGCGCGCGGAAACCGCTCTGAATTTCGCCATGCCGACGATCAACCGGCTACTCGTTCTCAAGAGCGGCGATTCCGTTGAGCTGCTCGAAACCTCCGCGATGACCGGCGGCGCATATGTGCGCAGCCGCTTTGTCTTCGCTGCCGGCGGACTTCGCGCTCCATCGCACATTCACCCACTGCAAGAGGAAAAGTTCGAAATTGTATCGGGGCGCCTGACCTATTTTCTCGATGGCAAAAGGCATGTCGCCGAAGCGGGAACGACCGTCACGCTTCCGCCGGGCATTGTGCACCGGCATTATGGCGAAGACGAAAAGGAAGACGCCGTGACCATTGAAACCGTGACCCCCGGTCTCGATTGGGATTATGTGCTGGAAAATCTTTTCGGCCTTGGCGCTGAAGGCAGTTTCAATGCCATCTCGCTCCCGGCTTTTTTGATAATGCAGGCAGCCAAGATGAAGGCGGCGTTCTATGCCGGATACATTATGCCGGTCTGGTTTCAGAAACCGGCGGCGAAAGCGCTCGCTCCTTTGCTCTATCGCCTTGGTTATCGCGCGGTTCATAAGAGATTTAGTGGCGAAGAACGGTGACCGTTTCGCCAAATGCCGACTGCTAAAAAGCGAATTGTCACGACAAGTGGTGATTCGCTCGAGCTTTTGGAAACGCATCGTCATGAGCTGGACCAGAAAAAGCCGTAGCCTTAGGACGACGCGAAGGGTTTAGCTCAAATATTTGTCGAACCAGGCGACTGTTTTCTCAAGGCGGTCGGTCTGACTTTCCGGTTTGATAAACAGGTGACCTTCGCCGGGATAAATGATCAGCTGCGTGGGCACGCCAAGCGTGCGCAGCGCGTGCCAGAATTCGTAGGATTGCGCCGAAGGACATTCGGCGTCGCGCTCGCCGACGATGATGAGCGTCGGCGTCTTCACGTTTTTGATGAACCGGATGGGCGAGCTCTTGTCGTAAACGGCCGGATCATCGTAAACCGAGGCGCCAAAGAACGGGATCATCCATTGGTCGATCAGGTTTTGTCCGTAATAACTTTGCCAATTGGCAATGCCGGCGCCGGCCACGGCCGCGTGAAAACGATTTGTCTGGGTGACCGTCCACATCGTCATGAACCCGCCGTAACTCCAGCCAGTCACACCGAGGCGGTTCGGGTCGATTGGATATTTTTTTAGCACGGCATCAATGCCGGCCATGGCGTCGCGAAGATCGCCGTGCCCGAAATCTTTCACGTTGGCGCGCGTAAAATCCTCGCCCTGCCCGTAACTGCCACGCGGATTCGGCAGGAGAACGTAATAACCGCGCGCCGAGAGAGCGGCAATTATCGCGCGCGACATTCCAAAACCGGCCGGCCATTCCGGCGTCGTGACGCTTGATGGGCCGCCATGAATGAGAACGACCATGGGATATTTTTTGTTCGCCTCGACGTTGACCGGCGGAAGCAGCCAACCTTGAATATAGAAACCTTCGATTGTCCAGTGCACGCTCTCGGCCTTGCCCCAATTGGCCGGGAGCGCGGAGTTGTCGTTGGTTAACCGATTCCATTGGCCGATCGTGCCCGCCCAGACTTCAGGCGGCGTGTCGTAGTCGCTGCGCACCACCGCGGCGAACTTGCCATCTTTGGCGAGGCCAAAATTCGGGAAATTGCCAAACGCGTGGATGCCTTCGTCGCCCTTCCAAAGGGTCGCTACGGAACCGTTGGCGAGAGACAATTCGGAAATCGCGCTGCCGCCGCTGACGTATTCCGTCACGAGGATGCGGTCCGGCGTTTGCCAGAACAATGCGCTGATCGAACTCTTGCGGCCGCGGGTGCGGTTCACAACGTCGCTACCATCCGCGCTCATTGTGAACAAATCGCCGCCGTGAAATCCTTCGTCGCTCATCAATCCTTCTATGAACGCGATCGATTTTCCATCCGGTGACCAGCGCGGCACTGCAATTTGCAGCGACGGTTTGTAAATGGCCGTCGCTTTGCTGCTGTCGATGTCGATCTTGTGGATCTGCGCAATCCACCAGTTGTTGTCGCCCGGTCCGGGTGCGGCGGTGGCGACAAACATTTTGTCATCCGGCGACCAATCGAAATCGTAAACGTGTAAATCAGGCGGTGAAACCTGCCGCGCCTGCGCGGTCGCAAGATCGACAATCGCGATCCGTTGGTTGTGGATCGATTTGTCGATCACACCGGTGGTCGGCTGCGCCGCGAACAATGGTCCGCCGCCGCCGCCACCTTCGACGTAGAGGAACGCGATCTGTTTTCCATCGTGCGACCAGCGCGGTCGCGCCGCGTAACCGCTCAGGCTGGTTATCTTTTTCGCACCGGCACCATCGCGATTCGCGAGCCACAACTGACGCTGGTCGTTCTTTTCGCCGGCCGTCGAGAAGAACGCGAGCGTGTTGGAATCAGGCGACCACGCGAGATCGAAATCTTTTCTTTCGCCCGCGGCTTCGAGGTTGATTGGTGTCGGCGCAGTATCGCCGGACGCAGCGCGAACGAACGTTTGTTTAGCGGTTGTCGCCGCAGTCGACTGCACCCAGGCAAGATTTTTGCCGTCCGAGGAAAGCGCGATGTCGCCGTAGAGAGCGGTCTTGCCGAGTTCTTCAATCAACTGCATCGGTTGCGCGTTTAAGAGTGCCGGAAACAAACACAGGAGCAAAACACGTTTTTTCATCGGGAAAGATGCAAAACACTACGAACGCGGCGCGTTTCGGTCGTAGGGAATGATCTTGTCCCATTCATCAGCCGAGGAACGGGCGACGAACGCGACCACCGGCTCGGTATCGCTCAGGTTGAAGACTTCGTGCGGCACGCCGGGCTTGATGTAAATGAAATCGCCGGCTTCGTTGTCGATCTTTTGTTTGAGGCCGTCGCCGAACTCGTGGCGCACGTTGCCTTCGATGATGTAGAGGATGACTTCGAAATCGACATGAATGTGCGCGTAGGCCACGCCACCGGGCGGGATGGTCGCGATGTTCGCCGACAGTTTCGTCGTGCCGACGTTCTTGTGCGACATGCCTTGTTTGTAGTGGATGCCGTTCCAATCCCGGGGCGCGCCGCCGCCGCGGATCGTCAGGACGCCGCCGTGATCTTCGACCGCGTTGATGTCGATCTTGTCGCTCATGAGGAATTGGAATTTAGAAGTTGGAAAGGCGAAAACAAATCACGCGCTCTGCTTTTCGATTACGACAAGGCCAATCCCACCGAGCACGGCGATCGAAGCGACGACGTAACGAACACTAATTGGTTCGCCAAGCAGAAGAATGCCTCCGGTGGCGGCGAGGACCGGGACGCTGAGTTGAATGGTCGCCGCGCTACTCGACTTGAGTCCGGGTAAAGCGCTGTACCAAATGACATAGCCGAGACCAGACGTGATCGCGCCGGAAATGATAGCGTAAACCACGCCTAACGAGTCGAGGCGCGTACTCGATATCGTGATAATGCTGATGAGCGCGGCGAAGGGAACGGCGCGCAGAAAATTACCACCAGTCGCGGCGATCGCGTCGCGGCCGCCCTTGCCGCGCAACGAATAAATGCCCCAGGCCACACCGGCGGTCAGCATCAGGATCGAACCGACCAATGGCGGAGCCGAAAGGCCGGGCAAAACGAGGACAACCAATCCGTTGGAGGGCGTCGAGGCGTTCCCCCGCGCGGAAACCCCACAGGATCATCGTCGCCTGCACCGCGCCAAACAAAAGCAATGCGCCGGTGCCGGCAGAGAGAGGTTTATAGGCAAACGAAAAGCCGGCAGCGTAAACAAAAAGCGCGAGGGCTGAGGGCCAGTTGCCGGCGTGTTGCGGTGTCGATCTTCGCATTCGCATGATGAGCCAAAGCGCGGCCGCGCCGGAGAAGATGCGGATGAAAGTAAAACTCGCGGCGTCAATATTCGTTTGCTTGAGCGCCGCCCGACAAAGGAGCGAATTGCTCGCGAACGCGATCATGGCAAGCAAAGCCAGCAATAAAACCCGCGCCTTCACGCACAAATCGACGGAGAAAGAGCCGCGATTTAGCTGAGCAGCTCGACGGGATCGCGTTTGCGTAGAATCAAGAGAGAGCAGCTCATGCACTTGTTGCGTTGTCACCCGGCGCAAGGAGATGACCGAAGAGGCGGCCGGCGAGGAGGAAAATGATGCCCGCTATTCCGGCGAGCGCGGCGTGCAGTAGCCAGAATTGTGTCGCCGCCATTTTCTCCAGAAACCCGCCGATCCAGCCGACGAGATTGTTCGCGGCGAAGAACGCGAGATAATAAACGCCGATGATTGTGGCGGAGAGCGCCGCGGGCGCGACACGCGCGTAAAGCGCGAGAGAGACGGGAAAGACGTTCGCAAACCCGATGCTGTTCAGCACGTGAAAGGCGATCAGCCACCACATTGAAACTTTTGTGCCGGTAGTCGCCGCGACGGCCGCGCCGGCGGCGAGCGAGAGCATCCCGGTCACCGCTACCAGACTGCCGAGCGCGATCTTTGTAATCTCCGGCGGCTCTTTGTGCTTCTTCGCCCACAATCGCCAGAACACGACCGCGCCGAAAAGAAAAGTCACCGATACGATCGAGTCGAACGCGATCAACCACGTGGTCGGCATTTTCTTGCCGAAGAAGACGAGATCCGCGCTGCGTTCCGCCCACACCAGATAAGCATTGAAGATTTGTTGGTTGCAAATCACCGCGATGGTGAGCACCGGCAAGAGCAGAAGCAGGGCGACGATTCCCATTTTTTCGCGCCGCGTCAGTTTCGCTTTCTCGTGTTTTTCAACGATCGGCGAATCAGCCGGCAGATATTTGCGGCCGCGGAGATAAATCGTCAGGCCGATCAACATCCCGACCCCCGCCGCACCAAATCCCCAGTGCCAGCCGTAAACTTCGCCAAGTGTGCCGGCGATCAGCGGCGAGATGATCACGCCCGCATTGATAAAGATGTAATAGATCTGGAACGCGTCAGCGCGGCGATTGTCGCCGGTGGCGTAAAGCGCGCCGACCTGGCTGGCGAGGTTGCCCTTGAAACAGCCGACCCCGGTGAGCAGACAAGTGAGCGCGAGGAGAAACGTGACGTCGAACGCCATCAAGAAATGTCCCGCGGCCATGAGCAGCGCGCCGAGCGTAATGGTGCGCGTGCGGCCGAGCACACGATCGGCCAGTAAACCGCCGCCGATCGGCGTCAGGTAAACGAGACCGGTATAAAGGCCG
>QHPZ01000024.1:0-1746 GCA_003219225.1 Verrucomicrobiota bacterium
TCGCTAAACGTTTGTTCGTAGCTGCGAAAAAGTTTCGAACGTCGTAGCGTATCGATGAGGTCGCGATTCACTTTCGCGCCATCGGCGGCGGTGGCCGATGTCGCCCTCGCTTCATTCAAACGGATTGACTTACTGCGTTGCGGCACAAGCGTGTCGCAATCATAGCCACCGCGTTGCTAAATCGCAATTGCGCGCTGCCTGCCTATGGACGCGCCGTCCGGTTCAGAAGTCGGAGCGTCGACATGGAGGCGAAGCATTTGTTTCCTGGCGGCCTGCAACCGTTTCGTCATTACCATGCTCATCCGCTTGAACAGCTCGTAGCCAAGCGAGTGGTCCTTCTCGCAGTACTCGCGCAAAATGGTGCCGTAAAAAAAGAGCGCGGTCGTGGGTTCGATCGCGCGAGCGGTGAAATGCCAGACGTACGGTGGGAAGATCCAGGACCAGCCGAGCAAATCGCCCGCGCCGATTGTTTCCAGCAGCACCGGATCGTCGATCGCCGCGTCCGATTCGAGCACCACCCTGCCAGTCTCGATGAGGTAAAAGCGATTCGCGAAATCGCCTTCGCGCAAAATCGTTTGGCCTGGTTTGAATTGTGCCGCCATCGCGCAATCGGTCAGGAGTCGCAGATGTGTTCGGTTCATTCCCGCGAGGAAGGGATGGAGCGCGACACGCGCCGCCAGTGGTTCTAGCTCTATTCTCATTTGTGGTTGTGTTTGCATGATCTCCTCCAGTTCTGGCTCAAACGAATTCGTGTTCCTTCTCCCGGACGACGAGAACAGGACACGGCGCAGTGCGGACGACACGTTCGGCGGTGCTGCCGATGCACAGATGCCGCCAGCTCGTGTAGCCGTGCGTTGCGATGATGATAAGATCGACATCCAGATCTTTCGCCGCCTTGGTGATCTCGTTGGGCGCGTGGCCAGTGAGTAGAGCCGACGTCACGCGCTCTGCGCCGATACTCTTCGCATGCGCGACGATCCCAGCGAGGCACTTCGATCGCAAGCGGCGCGCCGACTGCGATCGTGGCGGGCTCAAAGACGTGCAACAAAACGATCTCACAACCGAACTGCTCGGCAAATCGCAGCGCGTAGTGAAACGCCTTCTGCGATGTCTCGGAGAAATCGATCGGCACGAGAATCTTTCGTAAATGCAAAATCTGCGGGACGAATTCAACGACCTCTTCCTCTTCCAAAAGTTGAGCTTTCATTTGCCGTGATTGTTAATCGTTGAGCGATGACTCGCTCGGCAGAGATTGTCGAATCGTGTGCATTTCTTGCGCGGCGGAATGGTAGGGACGCCGCGCTGCGGCGTCCGGTCAGCGCAGCGCGCTGACCCTACCTGCCGGCGCAACAAATGACCGGCGAATCGCAAAGCGCGCCGAGACCTCGCGTTTGCGCCGGACAAAGCTTGTCCAGATGAAGACCGATGGCGTTCGCGTTTTGAAAAGCGTAGCAAGCAGTCCCGCTACTTTTCGCGACAGAGCGATCGTGCACTACCACGATCTGCTCGCCGCCGACAAAACGTTATCGACAACAGTCCTTGAAAAACTCCGCGCGTCGATGCGGGTCGGGCGGCTGACTTATGGCGAGCGGCCGATCGGCGTAGCGCTGCGGCCGCATTTGATGGATCGAAAACAATTCGAGCTTCTGACGACAACGGCGGAATCAATCGCGTCCGCACTCGAGGAGATCGCAGCGGCGGCGGTGCAGTCTCCGGCTTTAATGACGGAGCTTGGTTTGACCAAGT
>QHPZ01000024.1:1806-6902 GCA_003219225.1 Verrucomicrobiota bacterium
CAACGCCGCCGCGATCACGACCCGCCTGGACGGTTTCGTTCACGGAGAGCGGATCAAGTTTGTCGAATACAATGCGGAGAATCCTTCCAGTGTCTCGGATCAGGAAGGGCTGAACCGGCTGCTGTCGGAATTGCCGGCGATGTCGATCTTCGCGCAGCATTATGGGCTGCAACAATTCTCACCGATGGAAGGTTTGCTCGCTGCGCTGTTGGCGACCTACCGTGAATGGAAACGCACCGCGGGCGTGCCGAACATCGCGATCCTCGACTGGCCGAATCTGCCGACCGCGAACGAATTCATCCTGCTCCGGGATTATTTCACCGCGCAGGGCGTGCCGACGATCATCTGTTCGCCGGACGAGCTGGAGTACGCTGGCGAGAAACTGCGTTGCGGCGAGTTCGATGTCGATCTTGTCTACAAACGCATCGTCATTCACGAGTTCCTCGCCCGCTACGACGAAACGCACCCGCTCGTGCGCGCCTACGCCAACCACGATGTTTGCCTGGTAAATCCGTTCCGCTGCAAAATCATGCACAAGAAAGCCAGCTTCGAACTGCTGACGGATGACGTGCACCAGAGCTGGTTTACTTCGCGCCAAAGAGAAGCGATCGCACGCTCGATTCCCTGGACGCGGCGCATGGCCGAGCGGCGCACGACATATAACGGCGGACGCGTGGACCTGGTCGATTTCGTTCGAAAGAACCGCGCCCGATTGGTACTGAAACCGAATGATGATTATGGCGGGCACGGCGTTTTCTTCGGGCCTGCCCTCGACCAGCACGCATGGGGCAACGCAATCGCAACGGCGCTTTCGGCCGATTACGTCGTTCAGCAAGCGATCGATCTTCGGCCGGAATATTTTCCAGTGTTCAACGAGAACGGGTGGAAGCTTCAGCCGATGTTCGTCGACACAAATCCCTTTCTGTTTTCAGGAAACGTCTGCGGCGTGATGGTGCGCTTGTCGTGCTCTGGAATCGTGAACGTGACTTCCGGCGGCGGCGAGACCGGATTCTTCGTGATTGATGACGCTGATGGTTCCACAGCTTAACGAGTTTGCGTCGCCACGGCTTCGAAAGCGGCGACATGTCGCCGCACTCCAAAACGCATTCGTGTCTACTCGTGTGCATTCGTGGTTAGAAGGCGCAAGAAAGAGCAAGCAAATCGCAATTGCCGCGGAGCCTCGTCAGTAAGCCCTTGCAATGCTGGGGCCATGAAGAACGGCTCGAACACTCTCGTTGTAGATGCCGCGTCACCGCGCGCAGCCGACACGGCTGCCACCACAGTAGCGGCCGCGAAGCGACCCTCACGTAAGCCCCGCAAACGCGATCACGTTTTCACTCTCGGGATTGAGGAAGAATTCCAAATCATCGACCCGCAAACACGCGCGCTGCGCTCGCACATTCAGGAGATCCTCGCGGACGGGAAGATCGTTCTGAAAGAGCGGCTCAAACCCGAGTTGCACCAGTCGCAGGTCGAGCTCGACACCGACGTTTGCAACGATGCGCGCGAGGCGCGGCGACAAGTTGTCGATCTTCGCAGCGAACTGGCGCGACTGGCGGGGCAGGGCGGATTGAAAATTGCCTCCGCCGGGACGCATCCCTTTTCTCACTGGATGGATCAATTGATCACGGTCGACCAACGCTACACTACGATCGTGAACGACATGCAGCAGATCGCGCGCGTCTGTCTCATTTTCGGATTGCATGTGCATGTCGGCATTCCGGACCGCGAAGAAGGGATCGATATCATGAACCAAGCGCGCTATTTCCTGCCGCATCTCTACGCGCTCTCGGTCAATTCGCCCTGCTGGCTCGGCCAAAACACCGGGCTAAAAGCATACCGACAAATGATGTTCGAACGCTTCCCGCGCACCGGCATTCCCGACGCGTTCGAGAGTCTGAGCGAATACGAAGATTACCTGAAGCTGCTCGTCTCGACCAACTGCATCGACAACGCGAAGAAGATTTGGTGGGACATCCGCGATGCGCAATCACGCGTTGACGACACGATCGCGCTCGCCGCGCTGATGCAGGCCATCGTCGTGAAGTTGCAAAAGTTGCGGCGCGACAATGTGACTTTTCGAAATTATCCGCGGCGCCTGATCGACGAGAACCGCTGGCGCGCGGCACGCTATGGGCTCGACGGCAAACTGATCGATTTCGGCCGCAAATGCGAAATGGACGAGCGCGATTTGCTGCATGAAATGCTCGCGTTCGTCGCGACTGAAATGGACGAGCTCGGCAACGACGCGGAGATGACGCACCTTGAGCGCATCCTGCGCCAAGGCACCGGCGCCGATCGACAGCTCGCGGTGTGGGAGCGGACGCACGACCTGAAAGCGGTCGTCGATCACATCGTGGCCGAGACTTATCAGGGACTGCATGTTCCGAAAGGAGCGGCCAGGGCGGCGTGAGGTCGGAGAGCAGTCCGGTTTCCTCGGGCGACAAAACCGGTTTGCTGAAGGTAAGTTTCCGCGTAATTCTGATCGCTCATTGCCATGACTCAGCAGATTGCACCTGACAAGATCGACATTGACCCTGAGCTCGTGCCTGGTGCGCGCATTATTACTGACGAAGCGACGCGCGACATCGCCGCCGCATTGCAATCAGAGGTCGAACGGGTCGGCTCAAATTACACCCTTTTCACGCTTGAGCATCATGCGCGGCGGCCGCTCAAGTACATGCCGGAGATCATTCTCGAAGATTTGGCGACATCGCAGGTTTCCATTTTCGCCGCGCAAAGTCAGCCGGGCGAACTGGCCGCGCGTCGCGAAATGACCGCGGTCGTGGAGCATCATGGGATCCGCCACGGCCACATGGTGAACATCACGCCGCAAATCATGCGGGAAGGAATGCGGGCGGATTTTCGCGCCATCGATGAGCTGAGTCAGCGACTGATCGAGCGCGCGCGGCGAGCGTCGCGGATCAAATGCCGCACACCACACGGCACAAGTTTTGAAGGTGAGTTCTCGCCGAAATTAAAATGGCTCAAGACCAGCGGGATCATTACTACCGCAAAATGGGGCAATCTTCCGGGGGGCGAAATTTTCACTGCACCTGCGAACAGCAACGGGATTTTCGTCGTCGACGGGGTGGTTGGCGATTATTTGTGCAGCAAATATGGCGATCTGCGGGAGACGTCGCTGCGCATCGAGGTGCGCGACAATCGCATTGTCGATCTTGCCTGCGAAAACAAGGAATTGCTGGAAGAATTTCGCGCTTACACCAGCACGGACGAGAATAGCAACCGCGTCGGCGAATTCGCAATCGGCACAAATACCGCGTGCACTCACGTGATCGGCAATATTTTGCAGGACGAAAAAATTCCCGGTGTCCACATCGCCTTCGGTCATCCCTATGCCAGGCACACGGGCGCCAATTGGTCTTCCAAAACGCACATCGACTGTGTCGGCCGCGATTTCGACATCTGGTTCGATGGCGAACAGGTGATGGAGCGCGGAAAATTTCTGGTGTAAGATCAAGAGAATGATTGGGGACGTTCGCGAGCGACTCGACAAGGTGCCGTTTGAACCGTTCGCGATTCGATCGTCTAACGGGCGCGAGTATCCCGTTCCCACTCGAGATCACGCGCACATTTCGCCGCGCGGCAATCGCATCGTGGTCTTTCTCGATGAAGGACCGGCCATTACTCTCGGCCCGCTCCATGTGAACAGCATTGTCGACCTGCGCTCAACAACCGAGTAGCACGCTGTAGTGGATCCGCGGCTTCGCGCTCGCTTCAACGCTGATTTCACGCCTGATAAATACGCGGCGCTTTTGCGCTGCGTGAATGAAACCGAAAAATGGCCGGCCGATTTCCGGATCGCGGAGACACCGGTCTTTCTGACGCGCGAGTTCACGGACGAAGTGGTGCGCGCGGCGAAGGAGATTGTCGATCTTACGCGCACGTCGGAATTCGCGAAGCATGCGGTCTCCGCCATTCCAGCCGGACTGGAAGTGCCGAATGAATCGGCCCACCCGAATTTTTATGTCGTTGATTTTGCGATTTGCCGCGAAGGCGACCAGTTTTCGCCGCGCTTGATCGAGCTGCAGGCGTTTCCGAGCCTGTTTGGATTTCAGTTGCTGCTGCTCGCCTGCATGCGCACAGCGTTCCGCGCGATTCCGCGCAACTGGACATCGTCCTTCGGCGGAATCAAAGACGAGCAATATCTTGATCTCCTCCGGCGGACAATCATTGCCGATGCACAACCCGAGAACGTGATTCTGCTCGAGATCGAGCCGGAAAAACAAAAGACGCGCATTGATTTCGCCGCGACCGAACGGCTGCTCGGCGTTCGGCCGGTTTGCGTTACCGCGATCAAAAAGCGTGGCCGGCAGTTATACTACGAACGCGATGGGCGCGAGCTGCGGATCGAGCGGATCTACAATCGGGTGATTTTCGATGAACTGCTGAAACGCGAAGATCTGCATCTGCAGTTCAGTTTTCAGGACGATCTCGATGCGGCGTGGGCCGGCCACCCGAACTGGTACTTCCGCGTCAGCAAACATTCGCTGCCGTTCCTCACAACCGCGCACACTTCGCCAGCGTTTTTCGCCGACCAGTTTCCGGCCGACGAACAGATTGATGATTATGTTTTGAAACCGCTTTATTCCTTTGCCGGAGTCGGAGTGGATATGGAACCGACGCGTGAAAAGCTCCGCGCTCTGAACAATCCGCACGAGTGGATCCTGCAGCACAAAGTCGATTACGCGCCGTTCGTCGCGACCGTCGACGGTCTCAAATCCAAAGCCGAGATTCGGATGATGTTTGTCTGGCCCGATGACGATCCGAATCCGACGCTGGTCAACAACCTCGTGCGGATGAGCCAGGGCAAAATGATGGGCGTCGATTTCAACATCGACAAGACATGGGTCGGGGCCAGCATCGCGCTCCACGAAAATCTGTAGCCGGTGTCGTTGACGCCGGACCGCGGTCACCGACCGCGGCTACAACCAACGGGAAGCCGTCGGCTTCCTCTACAGCTTGCTGTCCATCATGGCGCGCACTTCGGTGGAGGTGCGCACCGGGACGATCTCGACATCCATCAGGTCTTTCCAATTGTCGATCCACCGCTCGAGCAACACGAAATCCTCCGT
>QHPZ01000024.1:7039-10980 GCA_003219225.1 Verrucomicrobiota bacterium
GTTACAAGCGTTACAACGTTAAAACGAATAGGCTTGTAGCTTTTGTAACGTTGTAACTTTTTTAACTTTCTTTGAGCTCTTCGTTTGTTTCGGCAAATGCCTGCACCGCGAATTCCAAATCTTCGCACGAATGGGCTGCGCTGACCTGAACCCGGACGCGCGCGGCCCCGTGTGGCACGACCGGATAGAAAAACCCAATCACGTAAACGCCTTTCTCGAGCATGCGCGCGGCGAACTTCTGCGATTTGGCCGCGTCGCCGATCATGATTGGAACGATCGGGTGCACACCGGGTTTGATGGTTAACCCGGCGTTGGTAACTGCTTCGCGGAGATATTTCGTGTTCGCTTCCAGTTTATCGCGCAGCTCAGTCGATGCGCTCAACATCTCGAGCGCTTTCAACGACGCGGCCACGACCGGCGGCGCGATGGTGTTGGAAAAAAGGTAAGGCCGGGAGCGTTGCCGCAGAAGATCGACAATCTCTTTGCGTCCGCTCGTGAACCCACCGCTGGCGCCGCCGAGCGCTTTGCCGAGCGTGCCGGTGATGATGTCGATCTTGCCCAGCACGCCGCGATACTCGTGGGTGCCGCGGCCTTTCGGACCGAGAAAACCGGTCGCGTGCGCGTCGTCAATCATGGTGAGCGCATCATATTTTTCGGCCAAATCGACGATCGACTTTAGATCGGCGATCGTGCCGTCCATCGAGAAGCATCCAGATCGGCCATGTCGTTGTGCTTGTAACGAAAGCGTTGCGCTTTGCAGAGGCGGATGCCGTCGATGATGGAGGCGTGATTTAGTTCGTCGCTGATCACAGCGTCCTGCTCGGTGAGCAGCGTTTCGAACAAGCCGCCGTTGGCGTCAAAGCACGACGGGTAAAGAATGGTGTCCTCGGTCCCGAGAAATTTCGTGAGCGCGCCTTCGAGTTCTTTGTGAATGTCCTGCGTGCCGCAAATGAATCGGACACTGGCCATGCCGAAGCCGTGCGAGTCGAGCGCTTCCTTGGCGGCCTTGATCAACTCGGGATGATCAGCCAGTCCGAGATAATTGTTGGCGCACATGTTGAGCACGCGCTTGCTGTCCGCGACAGCGATGTGCGCGTCCTGCGGCGTGGTGATGATCCGCTCGGTTTTGAAAAGGCCCTGCGATTTTATCTCATCGAGCGTGCGCGAAACCTGCTGTTCGAATTCGGCGAGCATGGCGCAACTGTCGAGCAAAGCCCAGCGGATGCAAAAGCCGGCGAAAAAAGGGTAATAATATACTTGACTCACCAGCTTGCCTCCTATAATTTCGGGGCATGAAAGCAAAGAAAAAGGAAACGGGTGCGTTCCCCGAAACGCTCCACGACGCGATCAAATGCTTCGCGGACGAAGATCGCGCGCTGGACTTTATGAAGTCGATTCGCTGGCCTGACGGCGTTGTGAAATGCCCTCGTTGCGGTTCGGAGAATGTTTCCTTTCTGTCCACGCGTCGGATTTGGAAATGCAAAGCGGCGCACGAAAAGCAGCAGTTCTCCGTAAAGGTCGGAACAGTGCTTGAAGATTCGCCTATCCGTCTGGACATATGGCTTTCTGCTTTCTGGCTGATTGCCAACGCGAAAAACGGAATCAGTTCTTACGAATTGCACCGCTCTATTGGAGTCACGCAAAAAACCGCTTGGTTCATGCTGCATCGCATCCGCTTGGCAATGCAGAATGGGTCGGTTGAGCAATTCTCTGGCAGGGTCGAAGCGGACGAAACGTTTATCGGCGGCAAAGCGCGGAACATGCACGCCGACAAAAGGGGGCGAGTTGGAACCGGAGCCGTTGGCAAGGTTGCGGTGATGGGATTGCTTGAGCGCAATTCGCCCGACAAACATTCCCGAGTCAAACTGCGCGTTGTTAGGAACGTGCGTCGGCCTCAGTTGCAAAAGGAAATCAAAAAACAAGTCATTGCAGGCGCTGAGGTCTTCACCGATTCGCTTCGCTCTTACTCCGGCTTGGAAAAAGAATACGTTCACAATGTGATCGACCACGCAGAGTGCTATGCAAAAGGGCATGTCCATACGAACGGACTGGAAAACTTTTGGAGCCTGCTCAAACGCGGAATCAAAGGGACGTATGTGAGCATTGAGCCTTTTCACTTGTTCCGGTATCTGGACGAACAAGCGTTTCGATTTAACGAGCGCAAAGACAATGACGCTGGCCGATTCATTAAGGCCGCAAGAGGCATCATCGGGAAGGGACTTCGCTATGTGAAGTTGACCGGCAAAACCGGCGATGGCGGCCTTCCACAAACGGCAAAAGCGTGGTGGACGGAAACGTGGTTGCTGAACCATCTTGGATTTGAAACCGATTGATGCGCGGCTTAGGTTTGTCGCGTGCCAGAGGCAAAGCCAAACGCCTTCGAAAATTTTCGCGTGCTCACGAAGCGTGTGATGTCCGTTCCGAAATCGAAGATCGACGCACGCGAAGTGAAATATCAGGCTGCGCGCAAGACGAAGAATCGGAAGCGGCATCGTTAGCCTTTCGATTGCGGCGTTAGCACGTCGTCAACAAACTGGATTAGGCGGAGCGATAAGGACCGAGCTGCTTGCTGGAGTTTTTTAACCAACTCGCCATCGAGAAAAATTTTGTCGCTGCTTTTTATGCCGCGTAGTTGCTCGAAGGGCTGAACCTGTTTAACAAACCTCTTGTCTGCCCTGCCCGCGTGATGAATTAGCACGTTTCTGAAAGCTGAAAGTGCCGTAATGTGACCGCCTTCAGTTTCACTAAACATTTTGTCGAAATCGAAGTCGAACGCGACCGTGTAAAAACGCTTGATGTAATCAAGTTTTTGAAACGATACACGCCCAAGCTCGCGCAGCGATGACCCGTAGTTCGTGCTAGGATCATGCTCGACTTCCAAAAGCTCTTTCGCGCTGACGTTGTCATCGGGTCGTTAACAGTTTATTTGAGTTGCCTACCCGCACGCGGATTTCTTTAGGGCCGGTATCGACGGCGACTACCTATAGATCAGATGCAAGGGTTTCAAAGGTCGTCCATGATTCGAGAACGAGGGACGCGAGTAACGCTTCCATCGCTCGCTGCATTGCCTGACTTCCCTCGAGCAGAATATTTACGTAGCCAATTCCGTATTTGAAGATCAGTTGCGAATTCTGTTCTGGCGTTAGATTCGAGAAGAATTTTTTGGTAATGCTCTCAAACTCTTCTTTGTATTTCGCATTTTCCTCGAATGTCTTCTCGAACTCCAGAAGGTCGGGGCCGAGCTTGCCGGTCGCGGCGAACATTGCGCAATCGGCAAGAACCTGATCGCGCCGAACCTTCCAGGCAATTTGGGCGGGTGTCAGAGCTGAACAATCGCTCCGACCCACGTTTTCGACGAAAGCATCGATAACTGGCCGCAAGGAATCAGACCTGACCATTGCAAGGTCCATCACGCACTCCTCCCATTCTTTTCTGCCGAGTACGACTGCGGCGTATTTAAAATTCGCCATGCAGAGACCCTAGCACCCAGCAAGGGTGAGCCAAGTATATTATCGCCGAAAAAAGGCTTGCGGGACTTTGTGAATAACTGTTAATAACGTGGCCGTTCCCCAATTGCATACCCCCCGGACCTGCTGTTACGCGCTGTTTGCGACCGCCGCTCTTTTCCTGAGCGCCTGCGGAACGACATCCACACACATGCTGCCGGCATATGAGCTGCCGCTAAGCAAAACCGAATTTCAAAATGTGCGCATGACGGCGTACACGCACACCGAAGCCGACCATCGTGAGTTCGGCGATCGCAACGCGCTCGGCGGACAGTTACACGCCGCCGGTCCGGCAATTCATCGTGCTGAGAACGTCAAACGGGCGATCGCAGTGTCCGACACAGACATCGCCTTGCAGCCGTTCTCGACTGACGAACCGGTCAGGGTCGTGCGAGTGAAAACGACAACAACGACGCGCGTGACAAAAAAGGGACG
>QHPZ01000025.1 GCA_003219225.1 Verrucomicrobiota bacterium
ATTTTGAGGTTGTGGCAAACTTTCAGATAACGCGAGCCACCGAGACTGTAGCCGCGATCGCTGACCGCGGCGCCGGGGTCAGCGACCCCGGCTACAGCGCCGACGAGAATAATCACGTCCCCTTCGTTTTTGAACCATTGCGTCGTAACATGCTCCTCTTTGTCGATGAGACCGACCATTCCGATGGTTGGGGTCGGATCAACCACGCCGGCCGGGCTCTCATTATATAAAGAGACGTTGCCCCCCGTCACCGGTGTGCCGAAGGCGCGGCAGGCCTCGGCGATGCCTTCGACCGCTTCGCGAAGTTGCCAGAAATTTTCCGGCTTATAGGGATTGCCGAAGTTCAAATTGTCAGTCACGGCGAGCGGCCGCGCGCCCGAGCAGGTGAGGTTGCGCGCGGCTTCGGCGACGGCAATTTTTGCGCCTTCGCGCGGGTCGAGCGCGCAATAGAGCGAATTGCAGTCGCTAGTGGCGGCCAAAATTTTGTTGGCATCGCGGACGAAATAGACGGCGGCATCCGAGCCCGGCTTCACCAATGTGCCGGTGCGCACCGTGTGATCATATTGGCGATACACCCAGTTTTTGGAAGCAATCGTCGGGTCGCGCAGTAGTTGCCGCAACGATTCAACCACAGAGGACACGGAGCCCACGGAGATTGTTTTTAGTGCCTCCGTGTCCTCCGTGATCTCTGTGGTGGGTTTTCTGGCGTCTCTCGAATACAGCGGCGCTTCTTCGGCGAGCGGTTTAGCCGGAATTTCCGCGGCGATGGTGCCGTCGTTGCGCACGCGCATGATGCCGTCACCGGTGACGCGGCCGATCTCGGCGCAGGGCACGTCCCATTTGTCGAAAATTTCGCGGACGAGATTTTCTTTGCCGCGTTTGGCGATGATGAGCATGCGCTCCTGCGATTCGCTCAACATGATTTCATAAGCCGTCATGCCCGGCTCGCGCTTAGGCACTTTGCTCAAGTCGATCTCGATGCCACTGCCGCCGCGGCTGGCTGTTTCGCATGTCGAACACGTGAGGCCGGCCGCGCCCATGTCCTGGATTCCAGCGACAGCATCATGGGCGAGGAGTTCCAGGCACGCTTCGAGGAGGAGTTTTTCCTTGAACGGGTCGCCGACCTGGACTGCCGGGCGATCGGCTTTCGATTGCTCGGTCAGTTCGCGCGACGCGAACGCCGCACCGGCCAAACCATCACGGCCGGTCTCCGCACCGACATAAAAAACCGGGTTGCCGATGCCCTTTGCCGTGCCGCGCGCGAGTTGATCGTGACGCAAGACGCCGAGACAAAAAACATTTACGAGCGGATTTCCCTCGAAACTCTCATCAAAATAAATTTCGCCGCCGATGGTGGGAACACCGACACAGTTGCCGTAATGGGCGATGCCCGAGACGACGCCGGTAAAAAGTCGGCGATTCGCTGCGATGTGTGATTGTTCGCCACGGCGAATCCGTCCGTCGGCGGATCGATCTTCTGGAGAGCGGCGCGCCGTCAGCGCCTTTGAATTTTGGGACACGACGGCGCGTGTCCCACCATTTGTTATCGGCCCAAAGCGCAGTGAGTTGAGACAAAACTCGGGGCGTGCGCCCATGGTGAAAATGTCGCGGATGATTCCGCCGACCCCGGTCGCGGCGCCTTGGAAGGGCTCGATCGCGCTCGGGTGATTATGGCTCTCGATCTTAAAAGCGATTGCCCAGCCGTCGCCGATATCGACCACACCGGCATTCTCTTCGCCCGCCTTGACCAGAATGTTCGGACCGGACGTGGGAAGTTTTTTTAATTCGCGCCGGGAATTTTTGTAGGAGCAATGCTCGCTCCACATCACGGAGAAGATTCCCAGCTCAGTGAAGTTCGGCTCACGACCGAGAATTTTCTTTATCCGCGCGAATTCCTCCGACGTAAGCCCGTGCTGTGCCACAACTTTTGGCGTAACACCCGGACCAACAGTGGGCGCTGGACTGGTCATCGGCACCTCACGTTAGCGAATCGGCGGACGGACTCAATCAGACAAACAGGAAATTGGCTTCGATAGCGCCATCATTAATGAAGAAGATGATCGTCAGCTTCCCCGCTAACGGGGGGAGAAATTGTCCGACCCGCGATACAGACGCAGGCAACTCGCCCCATTAATCACGTGGTCGTTGTCGAGTGAGTCTGCGCGGCATAGGATGTTATCAATATGGTCTTTTTCGTAACCGGGGCCGGCGGATCAGGGAAAACCGCGTGTATGCGGCATCTGCGTCGGTTACTGCCTCAAGTCGTACTCCATGACTTTGATGAAGTCGGAGGCCCGCGTCCCGCAGGGACTGTATGGCGACAGCAATCGACTGAATATTGGTTGCAGCAGGCGCTGGTTCATCAGGCGGAAGGGCACGATACGATGATCTGTGGAGGGGCATTGATCGGGGAAATTCTGGCCTGTCCTTCTGCGCCTAAAGTCAATGGGATCTCAATCTGTTTGCTCGATTGTGCAGATGTGGTTCGCATTGATCGTCTCCGAGCGTGTGGGCGCCGTGGCGCCGTTCAAGAGATGCTTAATTGGGCCGCGTGGCTGCGGTTGCACGCGGTGGATCCACAGTGGTGTCCGGATATCATTCAAAGGGAAAGCGCTCCCGAGATGCAGTGGCGACGGTGGGAGACATGGCAACGTGGGGATCCCCGCTGGCAGGTCTGGGTGTTGGACACGACGACGATCTCCCCGGAGCAAGTAGCGAAACAGGTCGCCTGCTGGGTGCATAAACAGCAAGCAGCGCACGCGCACGCCAAAGAACGGCAGGCAACTTCGTGCTCGAACGTTAATGGAGAAGTTTGTGGCGAGAGCGGGTCCTTGGAGAGTGACTCTGCCCGCCATAGGATATCGCCGACCAAAGCCGTTCCGCGACTCCTGCGATTTTTGGGCAGGATATCGCGCGGCGATATTCGAACTTTCTTCGAACTTTTGTAGAAGCAGTGCTCGCTCCACGTGACCGAGAAGATTCCCAGCTCAGTGAAGTTCGGCTCACGACCGGGAATTTTTTTTATCCGCGCGAATTCCTCCGCAGTGAGGCCGTGATCTTTAACGAGTTGCGGAGTGACGGCCGGATCGGCTGCAGGGTTTGGCATCAGCAGCTCACGTTAGGCGACGCGCGAGCAGACTCAAACGAGGATTGCCCCTTGCGAAGTTCGAATAGATGAGCGGCCGCTGGTGTCGAAGATTAGAAGGAGGTAAAAACATGAAACGAATCATATTAAGCGTCGCGTGCGCATTGATCGCGCCGCTGGTTTTTGCACAAACCACCACCACCACCACCACCGAGACGTCGAGCACTCGGGGCACGGTGACGACTTACGAGCCCGGCAAGCGGATCGTTGTTCGCACGGAAAAAGATGAGAACCCGATCAGCTACGTTCTCGGTAAGACCGTTCATTACGTGAATAAAGCCGGCAAGACAATCGATCGGCATCTGATCAAACCCGGCACGCGGGTGGTTGTCTATGGCGCCCAAGGCCGCGTCCATGATGCGGAGCGGGTTGTTGTCGACCAGGATTGATTAATCCACGAGCGCTCAATAGCGCTACACTGGTCGAATATTTCGGTGCCTCTGCCAGTCCAATGAGTTAACGCGCACTCACTCGAGTTGCGCACAGACAAACCAACGGAGGAAACATGAAACGAACCATTGCTAGCTTGGCTTGTGCGTTGATCGCGCCTTTGGCGTTTGCGCAAACAAGCACGACAACGACTGAGACGACGCAGACAAATCCCACCACAACGACCGGGAGCACCACCACCACCGAGACGAGCAAAACGTATACGGCGGGGACGGTGACAACCTACACCCCGGGCAAAACAATCGTGGTCCGCAGCACGGAAGGTCCGGTGAGCTTTGCTCTCGGCACGGCCGCGAACATCATCGATGCCGCGGGTAAAGTGGTGACGGCGCCAATTCGCGCCGGTCAGAAAGTGCGCGTGTATTACACGGGCACCGGCGACACTCGTGTGGTTGAACGCGTGATTGTCGAAGAATAATCGACCGCAGCGATTCAGTTAAAACGTTTCTGCCGCCAGTGACGGTGGCAGCTACAATGAGCCGCAGGTTCGTTTTGAGCCTGCGGCTTTTCATTTTGCGCGTGTGGAGAAGAATACGGGTGTGGACCTCAGTACGATTGCCAATGTCGCGACCGCGCTCACCGTTATTACCGGAGTCGCTTTCGGCCTGATCGAAGCACAACGATCGCGGCGCGCGCGGCAGGAACGTGCGGCTTACGCGGCGGTCCAGGCGATTTTGTCCCCGGAATGGATGCGATCGATGATCACGGTGCACAGTATTCCTGATGGTTCGACCGCAGCGGCCATTGAAGCCGACCCAATTGTGTTGAACGCCGTCCAGTCAGTCGGTGTGACTCTGGAGGGAATCGGGTATTCGGTTTACGCGCGAATTGTTCCTTTAAGCGTCGTCGCGGACCTGGTCGGAGGGACGGCGCGCCTCGCCTGGCGAAAATTGCGGCCTTACGTCGAAGAGGAACGGCGGCGCAGCGGTTCACAGAAAACAAGCGACATTCACCCGGAAAAACCAACCTGGAGACGGGCGCGCACCAAGCCTACGCGGACTGGGAACCGTAAGGTGGATCGAGCGCTCCGTCGCTCGATGTTAGTCAGGCGGCGAAGCCGCATTTCTTTTAGCATCGCCCGCGGAGCGGCCGATCCACCGTTTGCGTTTCGCGCGCAAATCAGGGAACATTTGCGCAATGGCTTTCGATCTGAAGGAGATTATCGCCGCGCGGCTCGGCGAGAATTACCAGCTGCACGAGCGGCACGTGAACCGCACGCTTGTTCAGGCGCAGCGCGTCATCGGCTTCGACAAGGTCTATGCCCGCGCCGAGGGCGCATACCTCTACGACATGGATAACCAGCCGTATCTCGATTTTCTGAGCGGCTACAGCGTCTTCAATATCGGGCGCAATCATCCGGTCGTGAAACAGGCGATCCGCGACGTGCTCGATCTCGATTTGCCGAACATGGTGCAGATGGATTGCTCGCTGCTCAGCGGTCTGCTCGCAGAAGCGTTGGTCAAACGCACCCCGCCGCATCTCGATGCGGTCTTCTTTTGCAACTCCGGCACCGAAGCGATGGAAGGCGCGCTCAAGTTCGCGCGCGCCGCGACTGGACGAACACGCGCCGTCTCGCTCGCGAGCGCCTTTCATGGCCTCAGCCTCGGCGCGCTTTCATTGATGGGCTGCGAGAGTTTCACCGAAGGTTTCGGCCCGTTGATGGAGGGTTTTGATGCCCGTGTCCCGCTCGATGATGTCGATGCTTTGGATCGACAACTACGCTCGCGCGACGTGGCTGGGTTCGTGATCGAGACGGTCCAAGGTAAAGGTTGCCAGACATCCAAGAGCGATTTCTTCCCGCGCGCGCAGGAGCTTTGCCGCAAATATGGGACGCTGCTGATTTCTGATGAAGTGCAGACCGGTCTCGGTCGGACCGGCAAGATGTTCGGGTTCCAGCACTGGAATTTGGAGCCGGACATCATCACGCTGGCGAAAACGTTGAGTGGCGGTTACGTGCCATGCGGCGCGATCGTCACCCGGCGCGAAATCTACCAGAAAACTTTTTCGCGGATGGACCGCTGCGTCGTTCACTCGACCACGTTCGGCCGCAACAATCTGGCGATGGCCTGCGGACTCGCCGCGCTCGAAGTGATCGATCAGGAGAATCTGGTCGAGCGCGCGGCGAAAATGGGCGCGCTGCTCATGGAAAAGATCGACAATCTGCGAGAAAAGCATTCCTTCATCAAAGAAGTCCGCGGCAAAGGCCTCATGATCGGGATCGAGTTTCACGAGCCGAGCGAGTTCAAGCTCAAGATGGCGTGGAAACTTCTGCACAAGATCGACAAGGTCCTCTTCGCTCAAATGATCGTGACGCAGATGCTGAGCAAACATCGGATTCTCACCCAGGTAGCCGGGCACGCGATGGACGTGCTGAAGATTCTGCCGCCGCTCATCATCGGCGAAAAAGAAGTCGACCTGTTCGTGAACGCGCTCGACGACACGCTCACCGAGTGCCGCAAATTTCCCGGCCCGATGTGGGAGCTCGGCAACAATTTCGTCCGCGCCGCGCTCGGCTCGCGCAAGTCCGCCGACGCGCGCCCGGTTTCGGCTTGAGCGGTGGCGCTCTTGGCGAAGCTCGGCTCACGCCGCGGCGTGCAGTTTCCGCTTAAGGTCAAATAGCGCGACGGTCATAGACCGCCGCTACAGCAGCGGATTTTCGATTGTCGATCTTGCGCTCGGGCGTACGTTCCTGAAGCGAATGGAGGAAGCACAGATGAGCACTGCTGTTATTGAAGAGAAGAAGGTCGGGCTGAATCAGCTCGAG
>QHPZ01000163.1 GCA_003219225.1 Verrucomicrobiota bacterium
CCGCCGTTCGGTGATCCGCATCCGGCGACTGCCCCAGCCCCACCCAAGATCGTGACACGGACCCCAGCACCTAGGGCGCCGGTGAACCGCCCGTCCGTCAACATCAGCAGCACAGATCAAGTGCTCGCCATGCTCGACAATGCTGGCACCTCTTCGGGCCTAAAGACCACCACCTCCGCTGCTAACCGCCAAAGTCAGCTCGCAAATTCGCGCCAGATCAATGCTGCGCTTGCTCGGCTAAAGACCGACCGCAGCCCCGCTGATGTGCGGACCCTGCCGGGAGCAGTGATGCGTTCCCCGCAGTAGCTCAGTTGCCTCTGCCAATCGGTGGCGAACAAACGCTTCGCTGCTGCTGTAGCCACGGCGCTGTGCGCCGTCAGCGTCGCTCCTGTTCTTCGAGATAACCCGCGCCCAACGCGATGCCGATTAACACCAATGATGCGACAGTCGCAAACGGCACCGGATCGAACGGCGCACGTGGAAGATCGACAATCCCGTTGTTATCCGTCTGCGCCGGCTGACGGACATAGCGTCCCGAGCGTGGCGCGCGAAATCGCTGCGCAAAATTTTCCATTCGCTCCGGCAGTTCGGCATTCGACATCGGAACGCCATGCCCGCATCCGATCACATTCGGCCGCAACTGAGCCAGTTCATTCACTGAGGCTCGCGTAGCCTGCCAGTCGCACGTGAACGGGGTGCCCGCTCGCGCGAGCGCCTGTCGCCCGCTCACGAGTCCGCTCCAACTGTCCATATTCATCGTCGCAACTGCGTCGCCTGCGATCAGCACCCGGTCGGATGCGCGAAAGAATGAGACGTGACCCGGCGAATGTCCCGGCGTCGCGATCCATTTCCAGCCGGTCACGCCGGGAACTTTCCCGGGCGGAAGCTCGCGCACATGCGGCCGCAGATCCCGCGGCGCCGCGCGCCAGAAGCGCGAAAGGAATGCAATCGCGCCGCCGACGGTCGGATCGGATGGAGGGTAGGGAGATTTGGCCGTGAGATACGGCAGCTCCAGCGGATGCGCGTAGATCGGAATGTCCCAATGTTCGGCCAGTCTTCGCGCCGAGCCGATGTGATCCATGTGACCGTGCGTCAACAGAATTGCCTCCGGCTTCGAACCGGTGCCGAAACGCGCTTCGGCCGCTTCGATGATTTCAGCGGCGCGGCCCGGCAGACCGGCATCGACAACAGCCCAGCGCCCGCCTGGTCGGCCGAGGAAATAAATATTTGCGAAACTGACCGGCAACCAGCCCACGTCTGGAGCGATGCGCCTGATTATTTGTGTCATCTTGTGTAGCGGCGGTCTAGACGGCCGAACCATTACGCGCGAGCGGTTCACATCACGGAATGACAAGGCTCTGTCCAACTCGCAGCTTTTCCGGATCATCGATGCTTTTGCGGTTCGCGTCGAGAATCTCTTTCCATCGCGCGGAGGAACGATAAAACCTGCGCGAGATCGAGGCGAGCGTGTCGCCCGATTGCACGACATACGTGCGCGGCGTGGATCTGCTCTCGCCAATTTTTGGCGGTTGTCGATCTTGCGTTATCGATTTGTCCGCCGCTCGCGCTTTCGTCCTCGACTGTTCCAGTTCCTTTCGGAGATTCAGATTCTCGTTCCGCAACCGCGCCGCCTCGCTCCGCGTCAGACTTCCTCGGCATGCGGCCCGGTCGGAGCGAGGATGAGGTAACGCTTGAAATGATGCAGCGCGTTCAACGGATCGTCCATTTTGTCGTCGTAGATCAGCGCCAGTCGGTAATGAATGTCCGCGCAGCGCGGCGTATCATCGAGCGCCGCTTCGTAGAGATTGATGGCGCGCGCGAAATCCCCCTGGGCCGCTTTTGCCTCTGCGTCCTTCGCCAGTTGCGTTTGTCGCGACGTCATCATCCGCTCGCAGCTGGAGAAAAACGGGGGCAAGATCGACAATGCAACGCACACCAGAGCGAAGTTGCGACTGTGCGGCATCATCGCCAACGTGCTTACAGATGAGTCCGCGCGCACCTCAAATCTTTTTCGTGAGCGGCTCTCTGTTTTTCAGCTTGCTCATCTCGCTCGCCGCCGATCTCGTCATCGGCGAAAAGTACTCGTTCAACTTTACCGATGTTGACGGACAAGCTTTTTCCACGGCTGACAATCATGTCACTCTCGTTCTTTTAACGACGATCACCGATGTGGCAAAGGCGCGCGCGGTGGGCGATCGCGTGCCAGATCGTTGTCTCGGCGATCCCACGTACCGGATGATCAGCGTCTTGACCTTCGAAAAAAAGCACAGCCGGCCCGTCCGCGCCCTTCTCGCTGCACTGGTGCGGCGGCGACTCGATTCTGAAGCGCGCCGGCTGCAAAAACGTTACGACCAGCTCAAGATTCGCGGCGACGCGCGCCGTGATGTTTTTGCCGTCGCCGATTTTGATGGCGCGCTCGCCTCACAACTCGGCGCGAAACCCGGAGCCAGCGAGCTTCGCGTCTTCGTCTTCGGTCGCGACGGCAAATTGCTGCAACAATGGAGTGATGTTCCGAGCACGGAAGAATTGGATCAAGCGTTAAAGCCTGGAGGGACGACCTCCGCGTCGTCCCATTAATTCGTCGGACGGGACGGAGCCCGTTCCCTCCATCAGTACTTCGGCATTGCCGGGTCGATCTCGTTCGCCCAGGCCTCGATGCCACCCGCCACGTTGACAACATTTGTGAAGCCGGCGCGTCGCAGCAATTGCACCGCTTGCGCGCTGCGTTTGCCGCTCTTGCAATGCGCCACGATCTCACGATCACGCGGCAGTTCCTCGAACCGATCCGGCAGTTCGCCGAGCGGGATCAATTTCGACCCATGAATATGCGCGATCTCGTACTCGAACGGTTCGCGGACATCAAGAATCGTGAGCGCGCCGTTCGCTTCAATTTTTCGCTTCAACTCCTGCACGGAAATTGTCGGAATCGCCTCTGCGTTTTGTGCCGGCGCGATGCCGCAAAACTGCTCGTAATCGATCGGCTCGGTGATCGTCGGGTTTTCACCGCACACCGGTCATTCCGCGTCGCGCCGCAAATTGAATTCGCGGAATTTCATTTTGAGCGCATCGAAATGGAGCAATCGACCGATCAACGGTTCGCCGATACCAAGTAAAAGCTTGATCGCCTCGATCGCTTGCACCGTGCCAACGATTCCCGGCAGCACGCCCAGCACGCCCGCTTCCGCGCAGCTTGGAACCGTTCCCGGCTCCGGCGGCTCGGGAAACAAACATCGATAGCATGGTCCGCCCAGATGCGGCGCAAAAACTGTCGCTTGTCCATCAAACCGAAAAATCGAGCCGTAAACATTCGGCTTTTGCGCGAATACGCATACGTCGTTGGACAAGTAGCGCGTCGGAAAATTATCCGAGCCGTCTACGACCACCTCGTAGTTCTTAACTATCTCGCGCGCGTTCACGCTCGTGAACCGGCATTCGTGCAGCTCAATCGCAACATTTGGGTTCACATCGCGCAAGCGGTCCCGCGCCGACTCCAATTTTGTCCGGCCGATATCCTTCGTTCCGTGCAAAAGCTGCCGATGCAGATTGCTAAGATCGACATCGTCAAGATCGACAATCCCGATTGTG
>QHPZ01000012.1 GCA_003219225.1 Verrucomicrobiota bacterium
AAACACATCATCGTCTTTAAGGGGGATTTTGTGAAGAAAGGTCAGCAGCTCACCGAAGGTCCGGTGGTGCCGCACGAAATCCTCGAGGTCTGCGGACCGCAGGATTTGCAGGAGCACCTGGTCAATGAAGTCCAGGAAGTTTACAGACTGCAGGGCGTCGAGATTAACGACAAACACATCGAGATCATCGTGCGCCAGATGTTGCGGAAGGTGAAAATCACGGACCCGGGCGATACTTCACTCCTTTGGGGCGATCAGGTGGACAAACTCGATTTCGAGCAAGAGAACAGCAAGGTCGTCGAGAAAGGCGGCAAACCGGCCGAGGCCGTGCCGGTGCTCCTCGGCATCACCAAAGCTTCACTCGAAACCGACAGCTTCATTTCCGCCGCGTCGTTTCAAGACACCACGCGCGTCCTGACGGAAGCGGCGACGCTCGGCAAAGTCGACAAGCTCCGCGGGTTCAAGGAAAACGTCATCATGGGCCACCTCATCCCGGCGGGCACCGGCTTCGCCGGGCACCGCGAGATCAAGCTCGTTGAGAAAGGCGAACCGATCGGCGCGCCAGTCTTGGAGGAGCCCGAGCCGCAGCCCGCGATCGGCTAAAGTTCATTCTCGTGGGGCGACACTCTGTCGAGCCGACGAATCATTAGGAACTCGACGGCTCGACGGAGTCTCGCCCCACCAGCAATGTCCATCGTCACAAAAACGGGCGATCAGGGCGAGACGTCGCTCATGTACGGGCGACGGGTGCCGAAGAGCGAAGCGCGCGTAGAGGCGTACGGCTGCGTCGACGAACTGATGGCGGCGCTCGGTCTGGCGCGCGCGATGTGCGATGAGAAATTTGTGTCGGAGCAGATCTTCGCGGCCCAAAAAGATCTGATCGTGGTGATGGGCGAGCTGGCGACTGCGCCGGAAGATCGACAACGTTATGTGAAGGACGGTTTTGAGCTTACCAGCGAGAAGATGGTCGATCGCGTCACCGCGGTGATTGTCGATCTTGAAAAAGAGAAATCGCTTTATCCCAAGGACTGGGTCATTCCCGGGGCAACAGCCGCCTCCGCCGCGCTCGACCTGGCACGGACAACCTGCCGGCGCGCCGAACGCCGTGTCGCCGAACTGCGGGAGAGCAATCCCGAGATTCTGCGCTACCTGAATCGGTTGTCGGACTTGTGTTGGATCCTCGCGCGCTACGCGGAAAAACAATCAGCAATCAGCAATCACAAATCGGCAATATGACGAATATTCCGGTTGCCTTCGTCGATGTTGTGAAGCATCTTTCCGCTCTGCTTTTCCCCCGTGCGGGGGAGGCGATTCCCGTATGGCGAATACCACAGAATTAGTGCCGGAACTTTTGGAAGCCGGCGTGCATTTCGGTCACCAGACCAAGCGCTGGAACCCGAAGATGAAGCCTTACATCTACGAAAAGCGGAATCAGATTTATATCATTAACCTCGACCAGACCGTGCAGCAATTACAGCGCGCGACCGAGTTCCTCCAGGAGGTGGCCCGGCGCGGCGGCCGTATTTTGTTTGTCGGCTGCAAGAAGCAGGCACAGGAAGCGATCAAGGAAGCGGCCCTGGCCTGCGGCCAATTTTATGTGAATCAGCGCTGGCTCGGCGGGACTCTCACGAATTTGTCCACCATCCGCAAAAGCATCGGCCGCCTCAAATACATTGAGGAAATCGAACAATCGGCCGAGTACAAGAAAATGGGCAAACACGATCTCGCCGCGCTGATCGACGGGATTCTGGAGATGTCGCAATTGCCCGACGCGCTCGTGATCATCGATACGACCCGCGAAGAAAACGCGGTGAATGAAGCGCGCCGCCTCGGGATCCCGGTGGTGGCGATTGTCGACACCAATGCCGATCCGGACCTCGTCGACTATCCGATCGCTGGAAACGACGACGCGATTCGTGCAATCCGGGTGATTTTGCAAAAACTGGTGGACGCGATTGTCTCGGCAAGCAGCGAAGGGCGTATCCGCGAGCAAGTCGAGATGGCGGGCGTATCCGCCTGAGCGGCTATTCCCACGAATTGGCCAGTTAGCGATTTTAATCGTATGAGCACTGCAACAATTGTCGATCCCAAGTTGGTCAAGCAGCTCCGCGAAAAAACCAACGCCGGGATGATGGACTGCAAACACGCGCTGGCCGAAGCGGGCGGCGATCTGGACAAAGCCGAGACCATCCTGCGCAAGAAAGGTATCGCGACTGCCAGCAAGAAAGCGTCGCGTGTGACAAAAGAGGGGATCGTCGCGGCCTACATTCACATGCAGGGCAAGATCGGTGTGCTTGTGGAAGTGAATTGCGAGACCGATTTCGTCGCCAAGAATGAAAATTTTCGCGAGTTCGTGAAGGACATTACCCTGCATATCGCGGCGGCGCATCCGCTCTACTTAAGCCGCGAAGAGGTTCCGTCGAAAACAGTCGAAGCCGAACGCACGATTTACGAGGCGCAGGTGAAAGGCAAACCGGCCAACGTCGTCGGTAAAATTGTCGATGGAAAGTTCGACAAATTCTACGGCAGCGTCTGCCTGCTCGAACAGGCGTTCATCAAGAATCCCGATGTGACTATTGGCGACCTGGTGAAGTCGAAGATCGCCGAGTTGGGAGAGAACATCGTCATCCGGCGCTTCACCCGCTATCTTGTCGGCGAGCCGCTCCCGGGCGAAATAAATTCGTAAGCCGCCCGGTTGCGCTGTTCCTCGGTTCGCGACCTTAGAGCTGGGCCGTCGTGCGCGATCGCCCAAAAAAATTACACGCGCAATTTTCCGCTCGCGCGTTCTGATCGGTACGCGCAGCTTTATAGCTCGCGCACGAGGGAAAGATTTAAAAAATCGCAACAATTAAACGGAGGGAAAATGAAACTGGATTCACTGCACAAACTTTATCTCGAAGAACTGCGCGATCTCTACAGCGCCGAAAACCAATTGCTCAAGGCGCTGCCGAAGATGGCCAAGGCTGCTGCGTCCGACGAATTGAAGCAGGCGTTCGAAGATCACCTCGAAGAAACGAAGGATCACGTCGAACGCTTGGAGGACATTTTCGTAACCATGGATGAAAGCCCAAAGGGCAAGTCCTGCCATGGAATGAAGGGGCTGATCGAGGAAGGTTCTGAAATGCTGGAGAAAGATGGCGAGGAATCGGTGCTCGACGCCGGCATCATCGGTGCGGCGCAGAAAGTCGAGCACTATGAGATCGCCAGCTACGGCACCGCCCGCACATTTGCCACGCTCCTCGGTGAAGACGAAGCCGCCGATCTCTTGCAGCAAACACTCGACGAGGAAGGCGAAACCAACCAGCGGCTGACCGAACTGGCGGAGGAAATTGTGAATCCGGAAGCAATCCGCGAAAGCGCAGAGGCGGAGGAAACAGCCGCGACCGGGTCCCGCCGGCGCTAGCGCGAAGATCGACAATCGAATTGATGAACACCATCGCTGCCGCCGCTGCGATGGCGTTTTCGTTTAAACGGGTAAATTGCACTGCATGGCGCTGACGGAATACAAGCGCAAGCGCGATTTCGGCAAGACGGCTGAGCCGAAGGGCGGCAAGCCGTTGCCGAAACGAGTGAAGGGTGCGTCGCGTTTTGTCATTCAAAAACACGATGCGAGCCGGCTGCACTATGATTTTCGGCTGGAGATGCAAGGCGTGCTCAAATCGTGGGCGGTGCCGAAGGGATTGCCGTGGGAGCAGGGTCAAAAACATCTCGCCGTCGAAGTGGAAGATGGTGGCGGCACGGTGATGGTCTGGGACCGCGGCCATTACTACGTTTACGGCGAGGACCCGGCGAAATCGTGGCGCGAGGGCAAACTGCATCTGGTGCTCGATGGCGAAAAAGCCAAGGGCGAATGGACGCTCATCCGTTTGCGCGGCAACGAAGAAAAACCGCAGTGGCTGTTGCTGAAAACCGGCGCGAGCCTCAAATCACTCTCGAAAAAACGCGATGACCAGTCAGTTGAAACGGGCCGCGCCATGGAACAGATCGCCAAGGAGCGCGACGCCGAGTGGGAATCGAATCGGCAGGAAGAATCGAGCGCAAGATCGACATTAAAAGCGCGCATCAAGGCGGCGCTAAAAAAAAAGAGGAAGAGGTAGGGCGCGCTCGCCGAGCGCGCCGCGCACCCGAAAATGATGGCGCGCCCGGCGGTCGCGCCCTACCACCAGATCTTCCGTCCGCCAAACCGCGGTTCATCGAGCCGATGAAAGCGCGGCTGGTGGAATCGCCGCCGACAGCGGGCGATTGGAATTACGAACTGAAGTTCGACGGTTTCCGTGCTTGCGCCGTAAAGGACGGCGGCAAAGTGAACTTGATTTCGCGTAATGGAAATGAATTGCGAAGCCGTTTTCCGGAAATCGCCGAAGCCGTGACAGAACTATCAGCCGAGAACTGTGTGATCGACGGTGAGATCGTCGCGCTCGATGAAGAAGGGCGCTCGAGCTTCCGCTCGCCGCGCGTAAAGAACTGCTGGCCGACGTTTGCCAGGGTGTGCCGGAGCCGATCCGGTATTCCGGCGAGATCGGTGGTGACGCGAAAACCCTGCTCGCCGAGGTGAAAAAACGCGGCCTCGAAGGTTTGATTGGCAAACTGCGCAATTCCGTTTACGAGCCGGGTAGGCGCAGTGGCGCGTGGATCAAATTAAAGGCGACCAACGAACAGGAATTCGTGATCGGCGGTTACACGCCGCCGGGCGGCTCGCGCAAATATTTCGGCGCCATCCTCGTCGGCTATTATGAAGGCGACCGGCTGAAGTTCGCCGGCAAAGTCGGCAGCGGTTTCACGTCGAGGTCATTGTCGATCTTGCACAAGAAATTTCAGGCCGAAGCGCGCGATGATTGTCCCTTTGTCGATCTTCCCTCCAAACTCGCCACCGGACGAGTCCGTCCGACTGGCGGACAAGGGGGCCAATGGGTGCAAGGAATCACGCCTTCGATGATGAAAAAGATGCGTTGGATAAACCCGAAATTCGTCGCCCAAATCAAGTTCGCCGAGTGGACCCGCGACGATAAATTGCGTCAGCCGGTATTTCTTGGCCTGCGCGAAGACAAAGACCCGCGCCAGGTGAGCAAGGAAGGCTAAGACTGCGCGTCGATTCAACTTTGCGACACCGCTTGTTGCACCGTTTGTCACCCGGGCTGTGATTGTAGCTGTCGGCGGCGTGGTTTAGCCGGCAAAATTAATCGCACAACCCTCGTTGGGCTCGCACATGTTTTGCTGCATTTACGGCCATGGGGCAGAGGGCAGCGAGGATAGTATTAATGCTGGCGATCAGCCTGGCGCTGTGGGCTGCTTTGAAAAGCGCGCGTCCATTCGGGCCACATGAGTCCGCAGCGATTATTCTCGACTCCGCTTCGATCGGCTACCTGGATGACGCATTTTTCAATGGCGCACAGCCGGAAGGCGCGCTCACACTCCGCAAGTGCGAGAGCTTTGAAGTCGGGCAGCGCCCCGCATGGAGCGCGGATCAAATCCTTTCCGCCGACATCCTCTTCGCTGCCACGCTTGACGCGAATGCCCCCGCGCCGCGGCGATGGCGCCCGAATGAGGCGCGCATTTCTTTGATGGGTGATGCGACCAGCGGGTCGGCGATCCGGTTTGAGAATTAAGTTCTAATTAACCGCGGTCGGGTAGGGCGCCGACAGCTTCGGCGCGTTCTCGATCTTTTAGCGGTCGAAAGATTAGCCATAACCCGGCGAGGACGAAGCAGGCGCCGATGAGCGATGCGGTGGAAAAGGTTTCGCCGCCCAGGAACCAGCCGAGCACGACCGCGCCGGGCGGGGTGATGAGCGAAATGGTTTGCAGATTTGTCACGGTCATGCGCGGGAGGAGCCAGTAGAGAAGAAGAAAGGTCAGGGCCGAGCCGATAACGGCGAGATAAAGCAAGCAAAAGATCGACATCGCGCTCCAATGGAAGCGGGTGGGGCTGCCTTCAAATGTTAGGCCAAGCACGATGAGCGGGAGGATGCCGAAGAGCATTTGCCAGGCGGCGATCATCGCGGGCGCGAGCTCGAGCGCACGACGTTTCAACAGCACATTAGAAAAGGCAGCGCCGGCCGCGCCGAGAACAATGCCGAGCCCGCCCCAGAACGCGAGCACGCCGCCGCGATCGAGCAAACGGCCGCAGATCAAGGCAACCCCGATGAGCGCGAGGAGTGCGCCGCCGAGTCGCTGCCACCGCATTGGTTCCTCCGGGAGAAGCCAGTGCGCGAAAAACATTCCGCAGATTGGAATGGTGGCCTGCAAGACGGCGGCCAATCCTGAAGAGACATATTTTTCGCCCCAGAAAAGCAGAGGATAATTCAACCCGAACATGAGCAGACCGGTGAAGCAGAGCAGCAGGTAATCGGAGCGACGCAGCGGCACGAGCCGTACACGCCCGATGGAAACGGCTGCGAGGACGGCAATCGCGATCACGAAACGAATGGCGACGAACGAGATCGGTGGCAAATCGCGCAGTCCGACTTTATGCAGAGAACCAGATACGCCGGCGCGAGCCCAAACTTGCTCGATCGCTTCGGCATCGCTTACCAGCGCATTGATGGATCGACATTGCAAGGATAGCGCACGCTGCGAGACGGCTCACCTCCAAAACCGCTTTCCAACCACCAACCGCATTGTAAGATCGACATCGACAAGATCGACATGGCAGAGCCTTACGAATTCGAGATCGTCACTGACGATAAAAAGCAGAGCCTGGCCAAACCGGATCCGGCCGCGACGCCGTTCAAAGTCGTAATCGATCCGAGAGTGCGCCATGATCTGCGGCGCGCTCTGATCGAACTGATCGATTTTCACGATGAAATGTTGGCGGAACATTTCGCCGAGGGGAAACTGGCGCTCGATTCCTACAAGGAATACATCGAACTCTTCGCCCGTAGCTTGAAGGAAACGATGGAGAGCCGCGAAGGCGTCGCGTATCTGCTGCGCTCGGTGGGGTTCGATGTTCCGCCCGAGGAAATCAATTTGCATCCGGAGCTGCGCTGGAAAAAAGCTCCGGGCGCGTTCGGCTCGACGCTGATCTAGCCAGTCGGCGATCGGATATGCCAGAGGCGCCGCGTTCCCCGACACGAATCAAGTTTTGGGGCGTGCGCGGCTCAATTCCGGTGCCGGGGGATGCAACCGTTCGTTACGGCGGCAACACGACCTGCGTGGAAGTGCGGGCCGATGGCGAAATCATTGTGCTCGACGCCGGCACGGGGATTCGCCCACTCGGTCTTGCTTTGCAGAAAGAACTTAGCGCGGAACCCATCAAAGTGACGCTGCTGATCACGCATGCGCATTGGGACCACATTCATGGCTTGCCGTTTTTCGTGCCGGCCCAGGAAAACAAAAACCAGCTAACGCTGTATGGCCCCGATAGCGCCGAGGCTGGTCTCCGCCAGATTTTGGAGGGGCAAATGTCGGTGCCGTTTTTTCCCGTCGCGCTGCACGATCTGGCCGGCAAGATCGACATTCACAAATTGGAACCGCCGGACTTCAACCTCGGCAAAGTACGTGTGCGCTCGGCGCGCGTGAACCATCCCGGAAGTTGCGTCGGTTATCGGTTGCTCACCAGCCGCGGCTCAATCGCTTTTCTGCCCGATCACGAGCCATACGATTTTTTGCATTCAGCGCGGGCCGTGAGCGCAAATCGGCCGGACACAGCCAAGCGAGCAGAAGAGGAGAGGGCCGCCCTGGTTGCCTTTCTCGAGGCCTGCGATGTTCTGATCCTCGATGCGCAATACACGAACGATGAGTACAAAAACCGAGTCAGCTGGGGCCACGGTTCGCTCGGCAGCGCGATCGCGCTGGCGCGTGATGCGCGGGTGCGAAAACTCGTGCTCTTTCATCACGACCCAACTCACGACGACGCCAAGATCGACAACATGTTGAAAGAGGCGCGAGAACTGGCAGAAAAGACCGGTCAATCGCTCGAAGTGGAAGCTGCACGCGAAGGCGCGGAGCTGGCACTCTAAAATCCCAAATCCGAATTTCGAAATCCGAAATAATTCTCAAAACTTAAGAAGCACCCAAAAACAACCAAACGCCCGGGGATCCCCATCACGCATTGTCCGAGTTTCGAGCATTTCGGATTTCGAAATTTGATTTGCGGTCTGCTGTGCTTGCACGGGTTTAATCTGCCTCTAGGTTCTCGCCCGCGTTTTTGTTGCCTCGTGGTGTAATGGTAGCACCGGAGACTCTGGATCTCCTTGTCTAGGTT
>QHPZ01000026.1:0-4539 GCA_003219225.1 Verrucomicrobiota bacterium
GCCGTTCTGCATCAGCGCCGTGCTTAGGAACACCGCGCTGGCCGTGTTGCGAATCACGCCATCGGCTTCGGTGGACAGCTCGTGCAACGCCGCTTCGATATCGTCGAGTGTCTCGACCGGTTTCCCCTTCGTGCGCGGGTTGATGCGCAGCCGGGCACGGAGCGCCTCGAGATACGTCTCAAATTCCAGACCAGAAGAGTTTTCCGGCGGGACAAGACCCGGCGGCAGTTTTGCGTAGGCGATGACGCTGTAGAGCACGAACAATCCAAGCCCGAAAAAAAGAGACCAAAAAACAATCTGACCGGCGAGCGGATGGATTCGCTCAGCCAACGCCACCACGCTCATGAAACCGGCGGCGATGATCGACAGCAAACACACCGCCGCAATAGCGACGACAATCAGCGCTGTTCTCCGAACGCCGGAATATTGAGACGAAGTAGTTTTCAACGTGCTTCTAACAATCGGCGCCGCTCACCGACAACGCAACGGCGCCGCCAGTCTCAGGAATAGAGGTATTCGTCGTGATACTCGCGTTGCGGCGCCGGCTGAACGCGTTCGTTGCCGGTCTCGGGATACTCGAAGATTTTGCCTTCGTAATTGCGGATTACGATTTTTTCATGGTCGTGATAAAGGACGTAACCCGGATTGATCGGCACCTTCCCGCCGCCGCCGGGCGCATCGATGACGAACTGCGGCAGGGCGTAGCCGCTGGTATGGCCGCGCAGGCCTTCAATGATCTCGATACCTTTGGCGACCGAGGTGCGCAGGTGCGACGAGCCGTTGATCAGGTCGCACTGATAGAGGTAATACGGGCGCACCCGGCACATCAGCAGTTTGTGCACGAGCGTTTTCATCGTCTCGACGTCATCATTGACGCCGGCGAGCAACACGCTCTGGTTGCCGAGCGGGATTCCGGCATTCGCCAACCTTTCGAGTGCTTCTTTCACTTCAATCGTGAGCTCGCGCGGATGGTTCACGTGCACGCTCATCCAGAGCGGATGATGTTTGGCCAAAATCGCGCACAACTCGGGCGTGATCCGTTGCGGTAGAAAGATCGGCACCCGGGTACCGATGCGGAGAAATTCGATGTGCTTGATCGCGCGCAGCCGCGACAGCAACTTGTCGATCTTATCGTCGGAGAAAATGAGCGCGTCGCCGCCGCTCAAAAGCACGTCGCGCACTTCGGTATGCTCTTCGAGATAGCGAAACGCTTCCTCGAAATCGGTGTGAAGTTCCTGTTCGCCGGCGCCGCTGACGACACGGCTCCGCGTGCAATAGCGGCAATATGCCGCGCAGCGGTCCGTCACTAAAAACAAAACGCGATCGGGATAGCGGTGCACCAGTCCGGGCACGGGCATGTGCGAATCTTCGCCGCAGGGATCGGCCATGTCGTAGGGCGAGGTCCACGTCTCCTCGATGCGCGGAATCACCTGACGCCGGATCGGATCGTCCGGATTTTTTTCCCGTGGGACCAGGTTGAAAAAGTGCGGCGTGATGGCGAGGGCAAGTTTATCGCCGGAAAGCAACACGCCGGCGCGTTCCTCTTCGCTCAGCTCGATCTGTTCGTCCAGTTGGGCGAGCGACGTGATCCGGTTCTTGAGCTGCCATTTCCAGTCGTTCCACTGCTCAGCCGCGATCCCGCCGTCGCGGGACCAATAGCCCGGCGCATGCGAGACGAACTCTTTCCCGTTCCCTTTCCCTTCTGCAGAAATACCCATTTTGTTGCGAAGAAAAACGCTAAGGGGCGCAAAAACGGTGTCAATGCAGGCACTGCCAAGTGCGTCGCGCACACGCCTGGATTTGCCGAAGCCGTGTTGGACGCGCCGGGTTGAACATTGCAAGTTGCACACTGTCCAAATTCGAACCGATGCGCTCATTGTTGATCTTAGCGGCGTTGCTTGGCGCGGGCGCGACCTGGGTTTTTGCCGCGCCACCGGAGGTGCCGCAGCCGTCGCCACCGCCCCCGACGATCGCGCCCGCAGCGGCCGAGCAGGGCAAGGATGTGGTGCACGCGCTCAATAACGCTTTCGCCAAAGTATTCGAAACCGTCTCGCCGGCTGTCGTGATCATTGAAATTTCGAAAAAAGAGGACAGCGAAGGGCCGTCCTTGGAAGATTTCTTTTTCCAGGGGCCGCCCGACGAAAATAACCCGCGACAAAACCGGAGGAATTTTGCGCCCGTTCAGAGCGAAGGCTCGGGGTTCATCGTCCGGCCCGATGGTTACATCTTCACAAATTTCCACGTCGTTGAAGCAGCGGACAAGATCGAAGTGAAATTGCGCGATGGCCGCGAATTTCCGGCCAAAGTCGTCGGCACTGACGAGAAGACCGATATTGCCGTGATCAAGATCGACGCGAAGGATCTGCCGGCGGCACAACTGGGCGACAGCGAGGCGGTGCGCGTGGGTCAGTTCGCCTTCGCGATCGGCGCGCCGTTCAAGCTGGATTACACCTTCACCTACGGCGTCGTGAGCGGCAAAGGACGGAGCAAACTTTTCACCAGCGGCGGCTACTCAATCTCCGACTATTTGCAGACCGACGCGTCGATTAACCCGGGCAACAGCGGCGGCCCGTTGTGCGACATCGACGGCAAAGTGATCGGAATGAACACGCTCATCAACGGCCTCAATCGCGGCCTCGGCTTCGCCATTCCAATTAACATGGCCAAGGAGATCGGCGGTGAGCTCATCGCCGGCCATAAAATTGTGCGGCCGTGGCTCGGCATTCGCATCGAGACGCTCGGCGACGATCCATCCATCCGGGAGATGTTCAAAGGTATCGATAAAGGCGTGGTCGTGCGCACGATCGAAGCCGACGCGCCCGCTTCGAAAAGCGATCTCCGGCCGTTTGACGTCATCACCAATGTCGATAGCGCGCCGGTCGCCACTGATTCGCAATTGCAGCACGAGGTCTTGAAAAAAAAGATTGGCCAAAATGTCGAGCTCACCGTCTGGCGCAAAGGGCAGACCCTGAAGATCCCGATCAAGGCCGGCGAATTGCCGAACGAGATCGCGCGCGCATCAAACGAGCCGGTCCAACCCGGCCAGCCCAAGCCCGAAGACAGCGGTAAGTTTGGATTGCAGGTGCAGGAGATAACAAAGGAAATGGCCGAGCACCTGCACCTCGATGTTGATCACGGCGTGATCGTGACCGACGTCGCCGACAACAGCATCGCCGCCGCGCAGGACATTGAGCGCGAAGACATCATTACCGAGGTCGATGGTAAACCCCTCAAGGACGTCGCCAGTTTTCGCGAAGCGCTGAGCAAAGCCGATCCGAAACGCGGCGTGCTTCTCTACCTCGACCGCAAAGGCACCAAGACATTCGCCGTCCTCAAAGCCGGCGGCTGATCGCACCGCTTACTTGCGGCTGCCGACGATCACCAAGACGATCCCGCCGACCAGGCAGACGCCACTCACGATCGGAGGAAAGCTGATTCCGTGACCCTCCGTGTGCTTGATCTCGAGAGGCCCGAGTTGTGCGTCTTTCTTTTCCTCCCTCCAACCCAAACCGCCATACGCGAACCCGATAATGCCAATGACAATGAGGATAATACCGACAATGCCAGCCGGTTTCATAACTTGATGATTGTTGATCTTACAGCGGCCGCCGGCCTTGGATCAATTGGATGATCAGTACCACGATGGCAATCACCAGCAACAGATGAATGAAGCCGCCCATTGTGTAGGAACTGACCAATCCAAGCAGCCAGAGCACGAGCAGAATAACGAAGATAGTCCAGAGCATTAGCGAATTCCTTTCGGTTGAAGTCCTTACCTACTTTCGTGTCGCACACGGCCCTTGCGCTTGTCGAACCCAGAAAATTTCAGGCGCGAAACCTCCAGATCTTCGCCACCGCATGAAGTGAGTGCTGTAGCCACCGGCCTGCGGCCGGTCGGACGCTGATTCGGCTGTAAAGACGGCTCATAGAGCCGTGGCTACAACTTGCCGAGCACGCCGCGCAAATCCCAGCCGCCGGCTTCGAGCTGTTGCCGCGCCGCGTCATAATCGCAATTCATCAGTTCGGAAACGACTCGCGTCGCTCGATCGCGAAGCTTCGAGCTGGAGGCGTGCAGATCGATCATGAGGTTCGCGCGCACCTTACCGAGCGCGACCATTGCTCCAGTGCTGATGATATTGAGCGCGACTTTCGTCGCTGTCCCGGCTTTCAATCGTGTCGAGCCGGTCAAGATTTCCGGGCCGACCGCGAGTGTGATCGTAAGATCGACATTTTCTGTAGAGGCGGCCGTGCCGGCCGCAGCCCCGAAAGCTTTCGGGGCCACCACAGAGCTTGGATTGCACGTTAACAAAATCGTTTTTGCGCCTAACGATTTCGCTTTGGCCAGCGCGCCCAGCACAAACGGCGTCCGGCCGCTCGCGGTGATGCCGATGATGACGTCCGTATCTTTAACGCCCCGCTCCACCATTGCCAGTGCGCCGCTGCTTTCCTCATCTTCGGCGCCTTCCACGCTGCGATACAAAGCGCGCGCACCCCCCGCAATCATCCCCTGGACCAGCTCGGGTGCCGCGCCAAACGTCG
>QHPZ01000026.1:4553-14199 GCA_003219225.1 Verrucomicrobiota bacterium
AAAACAATCGCCCGCCCTTGCGCAGCGCGCCGGCGACCAGCTCGACCGCCTTTGCAAGATCGATAATCGCGCCGCGCAACGCCTCCTGCACAAACTTCTCCTCCTCGACGAAAAGCTCGACCAGCTCGCGCGCGCTCATTTGCTCCAGGTTTTCCGAGCGCGGATTGCGTTGCTCGGTTAAGGCCGCGGCGAGTTCATCGATCTTTTCGGAATCAGCACGCGCGCCGATGGCACCGAAATCACTCATCTCCGATGCCAGCCACGCCGCGCCCAACTCGGGTGCGCGCTCGGCAGTGGCGACGCGCGCATCGGGAAGATTTTTCTTTAATCGCCGACGAAACGCATGCGTGTAAATCGAGTCGCGCGGAAACAAGCCGCCGATCAAAATCACCTTCGGCGCAAGCAGGTGCAGGCGCCCCGCGACGACCTCGACGAACTCACACAAACAGCGCGCGCCGTCTTCGACGATTTCCATGACCTGCGTATCGCCGCTCGCCGCTGCTTCGAAAACGACCGGCGCAAGCCCGGCAATTTCCATCTTGTCGGCGGTCTGCGCCCAGCGGACCAGCTCGTCGAGATTGTTGAGCGCGAGCGCGTGCAAAACTTTCGTTGCGAATTGCATTTCGCCACGACGCAGATCGTACTCGCGCAGAATCAGGCGGAGCGCTTGAATGGAGAGAAAATATGCGCCGCCCGCATCGCCGAGGATGTGCCCCCAGCCCCCCGCGTTCTCGATTTTGTCGCCGCGGCGGCCCGTCACGGATGAACCGCTGCCAGCATTAACCACGATCCCATCGGCGTGCCCCAAGGCAGCCGCCAGACCCGATTCGCGGTCGCTGCCGGTGACAATTTTTGCGCCCGGCCAGATCTCGGTACAAAGCTGCGCGAGGGATTGTCGATCTTCCGCGGTCGCACAACCGGCGAGAAAAATTCCGGAGCGCTCAATTTGTTTCGGCAGCTCGGAAAAAATGGCGCGCAACCGTTCCGGCGCGGTCAGGCGCAGATTCGAGGGCGGCACCTTGCCCTGATCGAGCACGCGCAGTTCGTTGCCCTCACGCTCGACCAAGACCCAGGCGGTTTTCGTGCCGCCGCCTTCGACCCCAAGCATCCGCTCGCCCGCCACAATGCTATGCTTACGCGCTTTCGTCGAAATTTGGAAGTCAAGCGTGTCGCTTCACTTCCCAACCGAGTCCGCTGGCAGCCGGACTGCCGATCATTATTGTCCAGCGTGGACAAAAAGGCAGCTGCCAAGCGCATCCAGGAATTGCGCGCGCAAATCCGCGAGCACGACCGCCGTTATTATGAAGAAGCGGCGCCAACAATCAGCGACCGCGAATATGACCGGCTCTACCGGGAGCTTGTCGATCTTGAGGCACAGTTTCCGGAGCTCGTCACGCCCGATTAACCGACACAGCGCGTCGGCGGCAAAGCGCTCGAGGCGTTCGCGCAAGTCCGACGAGAAAATCCCAGTTGTAGTCGAACCGAAGGTCGATGGCGTGGCGGTGTCGGTGATGTACGAGGGCGGCCGGCTCAAATATGCCGCCACCCGCGGGGACGGTTTTGTTGGAGATGATATCACCGAAAACATCAAAACGATTCGCTCGGTGCCGCACCAGCTGCGCGGCGCCGCGCCAAAAACTTTCGAAGTCCGCGGTGAAGCGTATCTCGACAAAGCAGGGTTCCAACAATTGAACAAACAGCGCCAGGCGGCAGGGCTTCCGCTGTTTGCCAATCCGCGCAACGCGGCTGCGGGTTCACTGAAGCATCTTGACCCGAAAATCGCCGCGCAACGCCCGTTGGGAATGGTCTTCTACGGTAGCGGCGCAGTCGAAGACGCCGATGTCGATCTTCACTCGAAAGTTTTTGCGCTGTTCAAGAACCTTGACCTGCCGACGCACGAGCATTGGTGGCTGGCCGATTCGGTCGACGAAATCCTCCGCGTCATTCACCAGCTCGACAAAATCCGGCGCGAGTTTGCTTACGAAACCGACGGCGCGGTCGTCAAAGTCGATTCGTTCAGGCAACGGGAGCGGCTCGGGTTCACGGCCAAATCGCCGCGCTGGGCGATCGCTTACAAATACGCAGCCGAGCGGGTAGAAACGAAATTACACGATATCATTGTGCAGGTCGGTCGGACTGGAATTCTAACGCCAGTTGCCGTGCTCGAACCGGTACTGGTAAGCGGCAGCACGGTATCGCGCGCGACGCTGCACAACGAAGATGAAATCAAACGCAAAGACATCCGCATCGGCGACACGGTTGTGATCGAAAAGGCCGGCGAAGTCATTCCGGCCGTCGTCGAGGTGGTGAAATCGAAACGGCCGCGCAACGCGAAGCCGTTCAATTTTTTCGAGCACGTGCACGGCAAATGTCCGGTCTGCGGCGGCCGGATCCGGCGCGATCCGCAATTTGTCGCCTGGCGCTGCGAAAACATCGCCTGCCCGGCGCAAACGACCCGACGGCTGGAATTTTTCACCGCCCGCGGCGCGCTCGACATCGAGAGCATCGGCGGAATCGTGGCCGACAAGTTGGTCGAGCGGGGTCTGGTGCGCGAGCCGCTCGATTTGTTTCAACTCAAAACCGAGCAGCTCGCTAAACTGAATCTTGGGACCGAGGAAACGCCGCGCGTGTTCGGCGAGAAAAACGCAACCAAAGCAATGAAGGCAATTGAGCGCGCCAAAAAGATGCCGCTGTCGCGCTGGCTCTACGCGTTGGCAATTCCCGAGGTCGGCAAAACCACCGCTACGCAGCTCGCCCGGTTCCACGACAAGATCGATAATGTCGCGGAGTCGAACCTGCTACGTGGCGTGCTCGAATATCACGAACGCCGTGAACAGAAAAAAGGCGCGCACGAAGTTGCTGAGCGGCTCATCAAAAGTGGGTTTGCCGAGCGCTCAAAAAGCAAAGCCGGCAAGAACACCGAGATTGTGACCGAGGTCGGGCCAGTCGTTGCGAAAAGTGTTCTCGATTTCTTCTCCTCGTCGAGCGGCAAAAGAATTCTGCAACGGATGAAGCAACTCGGGATCGAGCCGAAGAGCGAAAAAGTCTCCGCGAAAAAAGCCGCCGAGCTGCCGCTGGCCGGAAAAACTTTTGTCCTCACTGGCACATTGCCATCGATGACCCGCGAAGAAGCCACCGAAAAAATCGAGTCACTCGGCGGTCACGTCAGCAGCAGCGTCAGCAAGAAAACTGATTACGTCCTCGCCGGCGCGGATGCCGGAAGCAAATTCGAGAAAGCGAAAGAACTCGGCGTGAAAATTATCGACGAACGCCAGTTCCGAAAAATGCTCTAGTCCGGCAGCTTGCCGGGGCCGGAGCGCCAGACTACGGCTTCGTCTCGGGAGCTGACTGGAGATTGAGCGGAATGGCCCGATTTGGTGAGAGCGGGGAGGCGATGAGTGGCGGGCGCTGACCGGCGGGATGAAAATCGGCCTGGACCTTGAAGATGAGCTTTTCGTTGCCGCGCATGACGGTGATCGGAACGCTGTCGCCGGCGGTGATAAAAAATGAAGCGTCGAGGACGTCTTCAGGCTCGCGCACCTGTTTGCGGCCGACCTGGAGAAGAATGTCGCCGGGTTTAACGCCGGATTCGGCGGCGGGCGTGCCTTCTATAATTTTCGTCATCTCGGCGCGAGAGCCTTCGACCGGCGTTTTTGCTTCAGCAACATTGATCCCGATCCAGCCGTGGCGTGCTTCGCCGAAGCGAACATAATCGGAACGGATTTTTTCGGCGGCTTCGATGGGCAATGCGTAACAGGCCGAATTGTTTTCCAAACTACTGACCACGATCCCGACCACTTCGCCTTTTAGATTCAATAACGGCGCGCCGGCTTCACCGCGTTGAGTGGGCAAATTCACGCGCAAATGCGTGGTCGAAAAATAGCGGCCGAGGTATTTGCGATCAAATCCTGCGATCATGCCGAAGCTTGGCGTCTCCGGCAAATCGAGCGGGTAACCGACGGTCACCACTGGCGTGGCGATCTCGACCTGATCGGATTTGCCGATCGGCAAAGCCGGTGTGGCGAGATCGATTTTCAACATCGCGATACCGCTGCGGATGTCGGCCAAAAGCTGGCGGGCCGGATAATTCTTGCCGTCGACATCAACGCTGAAGTTGCTCGCTTCGCCGCCAACGGTGTAGGAGGTATAAAGCGTGCCGGTTGGATCGACAAAAAATCCGGTGCCGCAGAGCTCGCTGTGCTCGTCGACGCCATGGATTTTTACCACTGCGCGCGAGCAGCGGGCGAAGATGTCTTTGACCTCCTGGCTGATCGAAGTGGCGGATTGTTCCTGCGCGGAAACAAACCCTGCCGCGCCGAAAAACACGACGGCGCAAACGAAGCGACAAAACTGAATGTGGCGCGAGTTTTCAACTTGCGACCCGCAACTACGCAACTTGGAAAGTTGCGCCACCTGACCGCTAAAATCGGACGGTTGGCTCATAACTCACGGGAACGCTATCGAGGACGTAACGCGGCGGCGTTCCGCTGTTGCGGGGGTGAGTGTGGCCACTTTTCGAACTGCGAAGCGGTTTCGTGCTAAAGATCCGCGCCGCGACCGGCGACGCGAGACTCAATCCAGCCTCTGTTTCTGCGGACAAGTTAAACGTGGTCTGCTGGCGCGCAGCAAAATTAGCGCGCTGCGGCTCCTGATAAACGCGAACCGACACAATCGCCGCGCACACCAGCACGGCTGCGACCGCTGCGGGATAAGAAGTCAGCCGCGACAGGTTCAGCCGGAACATGAATTCGTTGGCGCGACCGAGGCAAATCCGCCAGAGCGGCTGGCGCAGCAATTCATCGCGCTGACGACGGTGAAACTCGTGCAGGAAATCCTCGAAGTAGCCGGGCGGGGGTTGTTCATGCCGCTTCAACCGAAGCAGCGTCGCGATTTCCTTGTCGTCAAACTCGTCCATGTCAGCGCCCGTTAAGAGACCGGATTTTTCCGGAATTCGTCCAGATAATTTTGCAGTTGTCGATTCGCGTAAAAGAGCCGGGAGCGTACCGTGCCTTCGGATACTTTCAAGATTTTACTGATCTCGGCGTGGGGCATCCCTTGAATGTGGAACATGGTGACCACAGCTCTGTGTTCATCAGACAACTTCATCATCGCCTCGTTCAACCTTTTCTGCAGTTCGGAGAGGTCGGCTTCGCGCACCGGGCTGCTCCTGGCGGTGAGCTGAAGGAATTCCTTGTCGCTCTGGATGCCGGCATCGACATCGTCCAGGCTCATGTGAAACCGGCGGCCGCGTTTCTTGAGGAAGTTCAGCGTCATGTTCACCGCGATCGAATGGATCCAGGTGTAAAAAGACGATTTGCCACGAAACCCGCGGATGGCTTTGTAGGCTTTGGCGAAGACATCCTGCAAAAGGTCGTTCGTGTCCTCGTGGTTTGCCGTCATGTTATAAACGAGACCGTAGAGTCGCGGTGAATATTTGATCACAAGCTCGTCAAAGGCATGCGGGTCGCCCGCCTGCGTGCGTGCCACCAGCTCCCGGTCCTCGTCCGCTTTCGGCCGATTCATCGCGTCATCGTCAGACTTAGCACGCGCCGCCAAACCCGACGATAACAAACCCGAAACTGCGACTGACGAATCCATCTTTTTCAACGCACCAACGTCATTCGCCGCCCTCGCTCAATTGCGGCGGTCGCGCAGCGAGAGCAACCAGAGCAAATTGCCGAGCGCGGCAATAAAAGCCGCCACGTAAGTCAGCGCCGCTGCGTTCAAAACGTTGTTCACGCCCGCGACTTCCGAGCCGGGCTGGATGATTCCCATCTGCTGCAAAATGATTTTCGCTCGCCGCGACGCATCAAACTCCACTGGCAAGGTGATCAACTGAAAGACCGCGAGAATGAGATAGCAATAGATGCCGAGCGTGATGAGCCCGGTGATCCGAAACCAAAATCCGCCGATGATGATGAAAGGCAGCGCCTGCGACGCGATCATCGTAACCGGCACGATCGCCATTCGCGCCTTGAGCGGGGCGTAGGCTTTGGCGTGCTGAATGGCGTGCCCGGTCTCATGGGCGGCGATGCCAAGCGCCGCCACGGAAGGCGTGTGATAAACGTTGCTCGACAGATGCAGCTTCTTTTGCGTCGGATCGTAGTGGTCGCCGAGAAAATTGTTCGTCTCCACAACATCGACATCGTCGATCTGCGCTGCCTGCAAAATCTCCCGTGCGCACTCCGCGCCCGTGATGTTCGAGCTGGCCCGCACCCGGCCCCATTTACTGAACGCGCTGCTCACCCGGATCTGTGCCCAAATCCCGAGAACGAGCGGAATGCCGATGTAAATCAGCCAATGACCGCCAAAACCAAAGCCGTAAGGATAAAACATTCCTGTTTTAAGTGTGTCTGCTTAACTTAGACGCGCAAGCGCGCCGTTCGTTCAGTCGGTGGATCGGCCGCTCCGCCGGGCGATGCTATTTAGGCGGCGAAGCCGCATTTGTGTAACATCGCGCGACGGAGCGCGCGATCCACCTCAAATCTCGAGCTGCTTGGAAAATCGCGACAGAATTCTGCAGCCGGTCTTCGTCACAACAACCACGTCTTCATGTCGCACGCCGCCGAGACCAATGTCACCTTTTGCAGTCGCGGGTATTCGTGAATCTCGAGGCCGAGGCCGTGACCGGTGCCATGGAAGAACCCGACATTTTTTCCGTTCCGCACTTCCGTCGGGTACCCGCGCTGGTCGAACAATTTCTGGATGGCCTTGTGAATATCCATGCCGTCCACGCCGGCTTTGACTCGCTGCAACGCTAGCTCCTGACCGTCCTTGACTGTCTCCCACAATTTTCGCTGGGCATCACTGGCGCGGCCGCGCACGACCGTGCGTGTCATGTCGCCCCAGTAACCGCTGTTCGCGTCACGCGGGAAAATATCGAGAATGATGAGCGAGTTCGCCCGCAGCGGACCAGAGCCGCGCTCGTGCGGGTCGCACGCCTGATCGCCGCCGGCGACGATTGTCGCGGTGGGAATTCCCCCGGCGTGCAACATCGCGGTATCGATTTCGGCACGCAGAACTTCCGAGGTCAGCATTTTGCCCGACCATTTTAGTTTGTTGTCGCGCGCAATCGTCGACCTTCGCAAGACGTCCATGGCGCGTTGCATACCGGCTTCGGTGATGCGCAGCGCGCGCCCAATCAACTTCAGTTCCTCGTCCGTTTTCGCTTCGCGCTCCGGCCAGAAAAGGTGGTTGGTCGAGCGGACGCGGATTTTGTTCGCGGCAAGCTCCTCCGCGTATCTGAGCGCAAAATTTGCCGGCACGATTGTCGATCTTACGCCGCGTTTGCGCAGGAAATGGGCGAGGACTTTTTCATACGGCGGCGCGTCTTTCGCTTTGCCCTGCACCTCGCGCTCCAGTTCGTTGAACGAGACAAATTCATCCGCCTGCGCTTGTTTGCGCCCGCGTCCCATTTCCATGTCGCTCAGCACCAAAGTGCGCTTACCGTTTTGCTGGAGAAAAATGAATGGGTCGGGCGCGAAGAACCGCGTCGCATACAGCATGTCTGGATCTGTTTCGCTGGCTGCGACGATGAGGCGAGTCTTCGGATTTCGGATTTCGGATTTCGTGGTTTTCATTTAAGTCCTTCGCACTTCGAGTTGCCGGCGCAAAATCCAGTTTAGCAGGATGAGCAGGCCGAGGGTCGAGGCGATCAGCACGATGGTGTTGAAGGCGAAGATGTCGATCTTGATACCGAGGTAGCGCTTGGTCGCACCGAAGAAAACATTTGGCCGGTTACCGCGGCGATAATCGTTTTGCTCCATCTCGGCGTTGGAGATCAGATCGGAGACTTTTTGATTCACGTAGATCTGCTCGGCCGTGACCGGACCGGTGGCGCCTTTGAAAAACGCGCGCTCGAACGATCTTTTCCCGTCCAGGATTTGATCGACCGATGCGAGATAACGATCGAGCTCGGCGGCGGATTTTGCTTCCAAACCCGAAAGCACGGCGAGGCATTCTTTCAAGTCGTCGAGTCGCTTATTGGCGGCGGGATCTTGTCTCTGTTGGGCGACGATCCGATCGATCTCGCGTTGGGCGCGGTCCTGCCGCCCGGTCAGCGGATTGAGCTTGGCCTGGGCGACGATCATCTCCTCGTACGACCAGCGCATGGCGATAAACTGGCAGACGAACGGCACCTGCAGTTTGCTCTCCATTTTTTTGCTTTGTTCCTTGCTCGGGTGCTCGCTGAACCAGTGGCTGAGCGAATAGAGCAAGGCGAGATTGCGATTCATGTCCTGGTATTTGATGAGCGCGCCGCCCATGATGATCTGCGGAATCAAGACCAGCGGGACGATATTGGCCGCGGTTTTCGGATCGGCCACAAGCGAGGAAATGACCAGCCCGAGCGACACCCCGCCCATCGCAGTCATGAACATGATCCCAAGATCGATCCAAAACATCCCGCGGATCTCGAGGATGTAATTGCCGATCAAAACGAAGAGCACCGACTGGATGAGCGCGAACACGCCGAGCGTGACGCTTTTTGAGATCACGTAATACGGCAGCCGCACGTCGAGGTTACGCTCACGCTGCAGGATCACGCGGTCGCGGATGATATCATCGGCGCTGTTCGTTAGCCCGAGGAACATTGCGACGATTAAGCTAAGGAACAAAAACGTCGGAATGTGATAGGCCGAGGCGAAATCGTATTTGCCGCTCTCGGAGTAGCGCAGGATCGTCGCGATGAGCAGCGCCAGGACGGGTGCGACCCCGATCGTGATGACGAGATTGGCGCGATTGCGCAGCTTGCTCATGAACGCGCGCCGCAAGAGCGTGCGAAATTGCGTCCATTCGTCGTGCCAGCGGAATGGCAGCCGCTTTTTCTGCGCCGGCGCGGCTGGCAAGGGCGCGGGCGCCTCCTTGCGCAGCGAGACGTGTTTGACGTCCTGGATCAGACGGAACGCTTCATATTTGTCGCGCCAAAATTCCGGTGAATAGCGCCGCGCGGCGACGAGCTGGCCTTTGCTGTTCTCCTCGTAAATGATGTCGCCGCTCAAATCGCGCAGCGGCGTTTCGAGCACATCGAAAATAAATTCCGGCCGCGTCGTGCCGCACGACGGGCAGGCGCCAAGCTCGGCGCCGAATTGATGCTGGTGCTCGGCCTCGGCAAAATAGCGCAGCATCTCGGTCGGCGTACCGAAGAAAACGAGCTGACCGCCTTTGTCGAGCAGGATCGCCTTGTGAAACATTTGGAAAAGCTTCGAGCTCGGCTGGTGAATGGTCACGATGATGATTTTGTTGTGCGCCATCCCGCGGATGATCTCGATCACGTGTTCGGAATCCTTTGAGGAGAGGCCGGAGGTCGGCTCGTCGAACAGGTAAACGTCCGACATGCTGATCATGTCCAGACCGATATTGAGGCGTTTACGCTCCCCGCCACTCAATGTCTTTTTCACGGCGCTGCCGACGATCGCGTCGCGCCGTTCGCCCAGCCCAAGCTCAATCAGTTTGCCTTCCAATCGGCGCATCCGGTCGCGCCGCGAGAGATGCGGAGACCGAATCGCGGCCGCAAATTGCAGGTTCTCGCCGATGGTCAGATGTTCGTCGAACGCGTCTTCCTGCGGAATGTGACTGATGTAGCGCTTGAGCGTGTCGAGGTTCGGGTAAAGCGATTGGCCATTGAGAATGATCTCGCCGCTGGTCG
>QHPZ01000164.1:0-1498 GCA_003219225.1 Verrucomicrobiota bacterium
CCGGCGACGTAGTTCTCGCCCATGAACATCCGGCCGATCCAGGTGCCGACAAATGCGCCGGCAACGCCAAGCAGGATGGTAATGATGCAACCGCCGGGATCTTTCCCAGGCATCAACAGTTTGGCGATGGCGCCGACGACCAGACCAATGACTAGAACCCAAATGATTGAATGAGCGCTAAAGTCCATAAGTGATCGCGAGTTTGATCAGACCGGCCCGGCCAGGTCAATTCTCGATTGCGTTTCGCGCGTGTTTGACTGCCGCCGGTTTGGCTGGAAATTCCTGCCAGTTCTTTGTTTCGCTTAATGGATCGACGAGTTGTCGATCCAGCGGGGGAACCAAATTCTCCGGCAACGGCCGGATGATCGGGGCGAACGATGCGCGGCATCGAGAGCATTTAATGGCTCCAGCCCGACAGCTAACCTCGTCGGCATCATTAAAGGGCAAAGGAAGTCGTTAGGGAAACGGCTCCGCCAAGTGAAGCGCCTCGTCGCGCGAGTGTCGCTTCGGTTTGAGTCGAGGTTAATTGATACCAACCAACGTTAAGCGTCCGCGCAACGTCGATGTGCCGCGCGCGGCCGCGATTCTTTACGGCGACTGGGGCACGAGCAAAGCCTATGTCATCGGTCTCGCTTTTGCCGTCGCCGGTTACGCTTCGTTCTGGCTGATCGCGCTGATGTGCGTGCTGACCGCGCTTGTCGGGATCAATTACATGATCATTTGCCGTCTTTATCCGGACGGCGGCGGCGTTTACGCCAGTGTGCGCCATCGCAGCGAAGTCATTTCCATCGTCGGCGCCTTTTTGCTGATCGCCGATTATCTGGTCACGGCGGCCATCAGCGCACTTTCTGCGTTTCAATATCTCGGCGTGCCGCACCCCGAAAAATTCGCGGCGATGTCGATCTTAATCATCGGTTTATTGAATCTCTGATTTCAGTTCCGACGGCAATCGTCGTCGTGGTGCTCGGACTTTTCTGTCTTCCGCACATCGGTGAAGCAATCGGTCATCTCCAACCATTGCACGGAACGTTCGGGCAAAACTGGGCCGGCTTCGTCGGAATCGTGCTCGCACTTTCCGGCGTCGAAGCGATCGCCAACGCGACCGGCGTTATGAAACTCGATCCCGGCAGCACCGACGAACATCCGTCGGTCGTCAAAACTTCTACACCCGCAATTTTGTGGGTGATGATCGAAGTCTGTCTTTTCACTGCGTTGTTCGGGCTCGCCGCGCACGCCTTGCACGGATTGCAGGTCGTGAACGGCGATGTCAACGCGCCCGGCGCCGAAGGCGTGCGCGATTACATGCTCCGTTACATGGGGCAAATCTTTGTCGGCGGCGCGCTCGGCCCGGCCTTCGGTCACATTTTCGCCGTCCTCGTCAGTATCATGTTCGGTCTCCTGCTGCTCTCAGCGAGCAACACGGCGATTGTCGATCTTATCGCGATCCAGTTTCTCATGTCGCGCGATCGCGAGCTGCCGACAATTTTTCAACGCCTCA
>QHPZ01000164.1:1507-2503 GCA_003219225.1 Verrucomicrobiota bacterium
TCGTGCCAATGCTGCTCGTCTTGGTGGTCAAGGACATGGCCGGCCTCGCCGATCTTTACGCCGTTGGCGTGGTCGGCGCGATTGCCACCAATCTCGGCGCGACTTCGACCGACCGGAAACTATCGATCAAATCTTTGGAGCGCGCGCTTATGTTTGCGACCTTTGTCGTCATGGCCGCGATTGAAATGTCGTTGCTCATCGACAAACCCAACGCGCGCTACTTCGCCGTCACCATTCTCGCGGTTGGCTTGATCCTGCGCGGCCTTGTCCAGGAACGCCGAATGAAAAAAGAAGCAGCGCCTGCGCTCGCGCCCCGAGGATTGTCGGTCGATCTTGCCGCGCGATCCGCCGAAGTTTTTCCAGTTTCAACCGGCGCGGAATCCATTTTGTGCGCCATTCGTGGAACGGGACGCACCCTCGACTTCGCTTTGCGTGAAGCGCGCAAGACAGGCTCGCGGCTTTGTCTGCTCTTCGTTCGCGAGCAACCGTTCATGACCGAGCAAGACGCCAAACGCAAATGGCAGGAAGACGAGGAAGCGAGCGCTATTTTTGCTGAAGCGAAACAAAACGCCGGCGATCATCAGCCACTATTTGCGTATGCGGTCAGTCCGTCCGCTGCGGAAACGATCGTCGATGTTGCCGCGACGCTGGGCGCGTCACGATTGATTCTCGGCGCACCGAAACGCAACGCGCTCGTCAATCTTCTCCGCGGCAATGTGATTCGCGAAGTGTCGAACCTGCTTCCCGAAGAAATCGATTTGCTCGTTTACGCGTAAAGTAAACTCCAACGGAAATTAGCTCGGCCATCGCCCTTGACTCTTTTGGAATCGCTCACTCTCGCGCTACTAAAACGTAATGATGACGTCGAGGCTGGCTGTGAACTGGCTGCAATCGGTGGGATCGTTGAATGGTCGCGTGCCATTCAAGGCACGATCGAAACGGAGTTCAGGGCGAATGACCAAACTGGCGACGGGTTTAGGCACTGGCGGTTTAATG
>QHPZ01000165.1:0-1794 GCA_003219225.1 Verrucomicrobiota bacterium
GTCGCGTGGAAAAATTATGCGCACGCCAAGCTGAATCCGCTGGCGCAAATGCGCGACGCCGATCTGACACTGGACTGCGCATCGCAGGTGTCGGAAGAAAACCCGAGCGTGGCGCCGCCGCTCAAGGTCTCAGATTGTTCGCAAATCACCGATGGCGCTGCGTCACTCGTGTTGGTTTCGGGCAGATATCTGGAAAAGATCGGACGCGATAAGAACAAAACGCCGCGGCTCCTCGGCTACGGTCACACGACCGATTACCTCCCGCTGGACAAGAAAGACGCGCCGACATTTTCGACCGCGCGCAAGGCCGCTGAGAAAGCGTTCGGAATGGCGAACCTGAAGCCGCGCGACTTAAGCGGCGCCGATGTGCATGATTGTTTCTCGATCACCGAGATCGTCGTTTACGAAATCCTTGGGCTCGCCGAGCCAGGCGAAGGCGCAGAGCTGGCGAAAAGCGGCGCGACCGCATTGCCGCAGGTGCGCAATGAAAAAATGCGCGGACAATTCGCATTCGAACTTCCGGTCAATGCTGGTGGCGGTTTGATCGCGGACGGCCATCCAGTCGGCGCGACGGGTGTGCGTCAGGTCGTCGAAGCTTATCAACATCTCACCGGCCAGGCCGGCGCTCGCCAGATCCCAAACGCGAAACGGTTTCTTACTTTCAACATGGGCGGGAGCCTAACGACTTCCGTGGCAATGTTGTGGGGCCGCGACTAAGCGGATGGCGCGCGTTCCATTCGAACTCGGCGCAGTCGGCCATTTCGGCTTGGCCGTGCGCGACCCGCGGAAGAGCGCGCGCTGGTGGCGGCGTGTGATCGGGTTGCGCAAGGAATTCGAGTTCGACAACGGCGTCGCGGTGGGAAACGACAATGTGACGATCGCGCTGTTCAAGGGCAAACCATCACCCGAGACGATCGAGCACATGTCGTTTCATTTGCCGAACATGTCGATCTTACGAAAGGCGCTGGCTCATCTGAAGAAACACAAGGTCGAGCTCGAAGATCCCGGCGACGAGATCGGGCCGGAATCACCTGGCTCGCCGCACATGGGCCTCTGGTTTCACGATCCCGACGGCTACCGCTGGGAACTCTCCGTCCAAAACGCGCGGCGAACTCGACGTTGAGCACTGGAAAGGCGGCTGTAGAGTCCGCTGTCGCAGCGGAGCACTTTTCGCGGAGCACCGAAATGCGCTGAGGACAGCGCACACTACAGCATCCGTGCGGTGGCGCTGCGCGCTGCGACTCAACTATATGACGCCAATCACCCAAGCCTACGCCGTCCAATCGGCAGACTCACCGTTTGCTCTATTTTCCTTTACTCGCCGCGACGTTTTGTTGCGCGACGTGAAGATCGATATCCTGTTTTGCGGCATTTGCCATTCCGACATTCACATCGCGCGCGATGAATGGGGCGGCACGATTTACCCCTGCGTGCCGGGTCATGAAATCGTTGGCCGCGTCGTCGCGGTCGGTCGCGACGTACGAAAATTTAAAGAAGGCGATATCGCCGCGGTCGGCTGCATGGTCGATTCGTGTCGGTCCTGCCCGAGCTGCGAAGAAGGCCTCGAGCAATATTGCGACCACGTGACGTTGACCTACAACAGCCCCGACGAGTACGCCGGCGGCGTCACCTTCGGTGGTTACTCGACCGACATGGTCGTGAATGAGGATTTCGTGTTGCGTGTGCGCGAAGATGTCGATCTTGTCGCGACGGCGCCGCTTTTATGCGCGGGAATCACGACCTATTCGCCATTGCGGCATTGGAAAGTCGGCCCTGGTCAAAACGTTGGCGTGG
>QHPZ01000165.1:1805-2683 GCA_003219225.1 Verrucomicrobiota bacterium
ACGCCCTCGGCGCTCACGTCGTGCTCTTTACCACTTCACCCGGCAAAACTGCGGACGCAAAACGCTTCGGAGCGCATGAGGTGGTCGTTTCCAAAGATGAAGACGCGATGAACGCGCGTGCGAAGACTCTCGATTTTATTCTCGACACCGTCTCGGCCAAGCACGACCTCGACGCGTATCTGAATCTGCTCAAGCGCGACGGCACATTGTGCTTGCTCGGCGCGCCACCCGAACCGGTGCCGCTCGGCGCTTTTAGTTTGATCCGCTGGCGTCATCGTCTCGCGGGGTCGCTCATTGGCGGAATCGCCGAGACCCAGGAGATGCTCGATTTCTGCGCCGATCGCGGCATCACCTGCGACATCGAGAAGATCAACATCGATTATGTCAACGAAGCGTACGAACGCGTTGTGCGAAGCGATGTCAAATATCGCTTCGTTATCGACGCGGCTTCGCTGAAATAGCGGTGGCAAAGAGCAAGCTGCGCGGCTGATACGTGCCGATGTATTCGGTTGAGGTCGATCGATCGCAGCGGCTGCTTGTCATTAGCGCGGCGCAACACGTCACCGCCGATGAAGCGCGCAAGACGGTTGAAGAATTGCGCGTTCTGCTCAAAGACATTGCACCTGGCTTCCGTGTCCTCGCTGATTTCCGTTGGTTGCAGTCGATGGACACGGCTGCGGCCCAACACGTCGCTGCGATTATGGACCTGCTGAGCGAAAAGAACATCGCATCCGTCGTGCGCGTCATGCCCGACCCGCATAAGGACATCGGATTTAATATTCTCTCCCAGTTCCATTACGGCCCTGAGATTCGCGTCGAAACGTTCGAACGGCTTGTCGATGCGCTCGGAGCATTGATGGCGGAATAGTCTCAGTTGT
>QHPZ01000165.1:2695-9187 GCA_003219225.1 Verrucomicrobiota bacterium
TACGCGGGGCCCGCAGGGCCGCGGCTACAGTCAGGCCATATAAAAGCCGCCGTTCACGTTCAGGACTTGGCCGGTGATGTAGGAAGCATCGGGCGAGGCGAGGAAAAGGGCCCCTTCGACGATTTCCTCCACCCGGCCGAGGCGGCCGAGCGGAATTGCTTTGATAAACTTTTGCGTCGCTTCATCCGGCATGCCTTTGCTCATCCCAATGTCGATAAACCCCGGCGCGATGGCGTTGACGGTGATGTTCTGCCGGGCGAACTCCCGCGCCGAAACTTTGGTCAGCGCAATGATGCCGGCCTTGCTCGAGGAATAGTTCGCCTGACCGAAAAAACCCAGCTGCCCGCTGACCGAGGCCATGTTGATGATCCGTCCGCCGTCGCGCAGGAGCCCGGCAGATTTCTGAGTGACGATGAACGTGCCGATGAGGTTGACCCGGATCACGCTCTCGAACTCATCCATCGACATCTTTTTGAGCGTGCGGTCGCTGATGATCCCGGAGTTGTTGACGAGAATATCGAGCCCGCCGTGTCGATCTTGTATTTGTTGCATCATGGACTCGACTTGCTGCGGCTGAGTCACATCGCACTCAACGACGAGCGGATCGTTCAACTCCTTCGCCACATTCGTCGCATCAGCCTTGTTTTGCCCCTGTGCGTCGGCCACGTAGTTGACTACGCAGTGCGCCCCGCGTTTGCCGAACGCCTTGATCATCTCCGCGCCAATCCCCCGTGAGCTGCCGGTCACGAGCACGACTTTGCCGGTGAAGTCGAACGGGTCGGCCATAGCGGAAAAGACTTTAATCAGGAAAGCAGGAAATCAGGAAAGCAGAATCGCTTTGGTTTTCCTGTTTTCCTGCTTTCCTCATTTGTAGTTATCTCTTCGCCAGCGATGCCTGCGCCAATTCGCGTCCTCACCGCCGTCCCGATTTGCGACGGGCACGACAGCGCGATCAACACCATCAATCTCGAATTCATCCGGCACGGCGTCGAGGTCGTGTATCTCGGTTATCATCGTTCGGTCGGCGATATCGTGCGCGCCGCGATCCAGGAAGATGTGCGCGCGATTGGGATTTCGAGCTATAACGGCGGGCACAGCGAGTTCTTCGGCGCGGTTGTCGATCTTCTGCGCAAAAAAGGCGCCGACGATATCAAGGTGTTCGGCGGCGGCGGCGGCACCATCACACATGACGATGCCGCAATGATGAAACGCAAAGGCGTGGACGAGATTTTCTTCGCCGGAACGTCGCTCGAAGAGATGGTGGAGTTCGTCCACCAGCATTATGGCAAAGCGCGCAGGAAACGCGCCCGACCGAAGTCGCCTGACCAGGAGCTCGCGCATAAGCTGACGGACATCGAAGATCGCGCAGCAAACTTGACCGCTTTAAGCGCTCGAGTTTCAAAGGCGGGTTCGACGCGAACAGATCCCGCAGCTGTCCGAACCAAATCGCCACGTGCTGCGCGGGTAATTGGATTCACGGGGCCGGGCGGCGCGGGCAAGACGACGCTGATCGATGAGTTAGTGCTGAGATTTTTGAATAAAAATCGTCAATCGCGCCTTGCCATCTTGTCGCACGACCCGAGCGTGGTCGGGCGGGGCGCGTTGCTGGGCGATCGGGCGACCATGATCAACTCGCAGAATGATCGCGTGTTCATGCGCAGCATGGCGACGCGCGGCCAAGCGGGCGGACTTTCGCCAGCGACGCACGATTGCCTCGCGTTGCTCGCGCGATCGGGCTTTGACTATGTGATCATCGAAACTGTCGGCACCGGTCAGGAAGCGATGCCATTTCAGAAAAATGGGATTGTCGATCTTACCGTGCTGGTGATGAACCCCGATTACGGCAGCCGCCTGCAATTGCAAAAAATCGTCATGCTTGATCTCGCCGATGTCGTGGTCGTGAACAAAAGCGATCTCCAGCGCGCCCGCACCGCGCATACCGAAATCGAGCAGCGCCTTGAGCAAAACCGCCGGGACCAACAGCTCATCGACACCGTGGCAAAACGTCATCGTGACCCTGGCGTGGACCGTTTGTTCGATCTAATTTTAGGCGGTAGGGATGGCGCGCTGCAACGCCAGTCCGGCTCGGACCGTCCGCGGACATCGCAGCGCGATGTCCCTACCAAGAAACGGAGAAAGAGATGAGCAAGCTCGGACAAGTGGTCGAAGCAGTTGAGAAGTACAACAAATTTGTCCTCGACCAGGTCAGGCGGGCGCGCACAGACGAACCGTTCGGACGCGATCTGCTCGGGCGCTGGAACGACATCAAAGCGAAGATTCCGATCACCCGCGCGCCCACGGGGCTTCCATTGCCGCGGTTGGCTCTGCCGGAGATCGATGAACCCGGCGAAATCGCGCGTTATCTGTTTGGCGAAGGTTTGCCGGGGGAATTTCCGTTTTTGAATGGCGCTTATCGCGAGATGTATCTCGAGCCGATTCGCGAAGTCGAAAGTTTTGAGAAGAACGGCGAATCGAAAGAAAAGAAAACCGGCAAAAAAATTCCGCAGGTCGAAGAGCCAACCCGATTGTTTTCCGGTCTGATGCTGGCCGAGGACACGAATGAGCGTTTCCATTATCTGACGCGGCATCAACGGACGCATCGGCTCAGCACCGCGTTCGATGGGCCGACGCTTTACGGAATCGACAGCGACGCCGACGGCGTCTTTGGCAAAATCGGTGAGGGCGGCGTGGCCATCGACACGGTCGAAGACATGATGCGGCTCTACGATGGGTTCGATCTAGGTTCGCCGAATTTCTCCGCCTCGATGACGATCAGCGGCCCGGCGCCGATCATCATGGCGATGTACATCGCGGCGGCTAAACGCCGTTTCGGGCCAAAAGTCGTGCCGAGACTCCGCGGCACGATTCAGGCCGACATTTTCAAGGAAGTCCAGGCGCAGAACGAAACGATTTTCCCGATCGAACCGTCGCTGCGGTTTCTCACCGACATGGTTGAGTTCACCACGCGCGAGATGCCGCGCTGGTATCCGATCTCGATCAGCGGCTATCACATCGGAGAAGCCGGCTCGACCCCGGTGCAACAGGCCGCTTATACGCTCTCGAACGGGTTCGCTTACGCGGAAATGTTCGTCACGCGCGGTATTCCGGTCGATCAATTCGGGCCGCGGCTGTCGTTCTTTCTCGATTGCGGCTTGGATGTTGAATACATCGCGCTCGCGCGCGTCTCGCGGCGGATCTGGGCAATCGGCATGCGTGACGTGTTTGGCGCCGGACCGAAAGCGCAGCTTTACAAATTGCACACGCAAACGAGCGGGCGCTCGCTTATCGCCGCCGAGTTCAAGAACAACCTTACCCGCACCGCGGCGGAACTGATGCTCGCCTACATGAATGCGACGAACTCGTGTCACTCGAACAGCGCTGATGAACCCTTCACCACGCCGAGCGAGGAATGGATCCGCCTCGCCGCGCACGGTCAGGCCATCCTGCTCGAGGAATCCGGCATCTTTAAACACACGATGAACATGTTGAGCGGCTCACCGGGAATGAAAGCGGTCGAGCGCGCAGTCGAGGCAGCCATCCTCGATGAGTTTCGCGAGATCGAACGGATCGGCGGCGTCCTGGCGGCAGTGGAAGAACGCTATCAGCGCAGTCAAATTCAAAACGCCGCGCACAAATACGAGCAGCAGATCTACGACGGAACGCGCCCAATCATCGCTCTGAATAAATATCGCAACGGCAGTGATGACATTCCGGAAGTGAAGCTTGCTCGCACGCCGCGAAAGAAACAACAGTTGCAAGTTGATCGGCTGGCGAAATTCAAAAAGAAAAACGCGGACAAAGCGAAGCGCGCTCTCGACAAACTCGCGGCCATCGTCGAGCGCGGCGAAAACTGTTTCCCGGCGCTACTCGAAGCCGTCGAGGTTTGCTCGTTAGGCCAGATCACCGGGCGGTTGCAGGACGTCGTCGGCCGCTTCCGGCCGATGGTGTAGGGGCCAAGGCCGGTGGGGCGAGACTCTGTCGAGCCGACGAATAACGTCGCTGGGCGCCGCAATCCCGCAACGGGTGTTTACATCTTCCGCGATCGACCAACGATTGCATTTCTAAGGATCTGCACATTGCACCGGCAATCGGGTCTCGCGAACCAGATCGTCCACCAAGCGGTGACGGAGTTCGACAGCTCGACAGAGTCTCGCCCCACCGTCAGAGGCAATTCGTGCCTCACAGCATCCACATTTAGGCTTTCCCAACGCTATTTCGTGCGTTTGAGGCGGATGTTCTGCCGATACAACTCCTGACAACGCGCGTCCCCTGCGTGTGTGAGCTTGAGCGCGACAGCGAGGTCCTCACCGGCGCGTGTGAGCGTGCCGGTGCCGCTGTTATTTGAGCTGTCGCGGAAGGTGAATTCGACTGCTCCTTTGCCTGCGGTTTTCCCAGTGCCCTGCGCGTCGACGCTGCAGCCGTGGCCGTCATTGTATCCCGCACTGAACCACACTGAGAGCGCGTTGCCGCTTTGTTCCAGGCTCATTTGAAATACCGCGCGGCCATTCAGGAATTTTCTGTCCGCGTACTCGCCCGGGAAGTTCTGTGCGTTAGCCGAAACCGCCACCGCGCTGAACCATACAATCAAAGCGCCGAGAACCCCTCTGCGATTCATTTGCAGCTGCCTCATTTAATTAGCTTCATTTCCAAAATCAGCCCTTTCGAAGCGTTTCGTGTTTGGATTGTATTCACCGCAAAAACGAAACATCCGCGAAGCCGTATGGCCGGAAGATCGGTCTTCGTATTTGACGATTCCATGAGCGTACAAGAAGGCGAGTTCGTTTTCCACGGCCTCAATAGTTCCCGTGTCCATGAAGTCAATGAGGCCCAGTGGAATTCAAATTGTGAGCCGTTCGGACGGCGTTATGCTGCGCGCGGTTATGACTTCTCCGCAAATGAACGCCGGGGAAAGCGCGCGGACTCGAATCGCGTGGCGGCTATTGCCGTTTCTTTTTCTTCTCTACGTCGCGAATTATCTCGATCGCACGAACATCGCCTACGCAACGCTCGCAATGAAAGGCGACCTCGGTCTGAACGATTCGGTCTTTGGCACAGCCAGTGGAATCTTCTTCATCGGCTATTTCGCCCTGCAAATTCCCGGCGCGGTTTTGGTCGAACGCTGGAGCGCGCGCTGGTTGCTCGCGCTCACGCTGATCACCTGGGGCGCGTTAACGACACTCACCGGCTTTGTCCGGACGCCGACACAACTTTATGGCGCGCGATTTTTATTGGGCGCAGCGGAAGCGGGATTTTTTCCCGGCGTGATCGTTTATCTGTCTCACTGGTTCATTTACCGCGACCGTGCGAAAGCCGTCGCGCGTTTCATGTCGGCGATTCCGATCGCTTACATTCTCGGCGGGCCGCTTGCCGCCGCAATTCTCGGTATCCATTGGTTGGGAACAGCGGGATGGCGCTGGCTGTTTTTGCTCGAAGGCGTGCCGGCCGTTCTCCTCGGAATCGTCACGCTGTTTGTGTTGCCAGACCGGCCGAACGAAGCGAATTGGCTTTCCCCTAACGAACGCGATTGGATCTCATCGCGTCTCGCCGAAGAGCGGCGCGCAAAGGCGCATGTTGAGCAGATGTCGATCTTCCAAGCCTTGCGCCATCCGCCGGTAATCATTCTGACGCTGGGACTCTTTTTCTGTTACAGCGGCGGCTACATCTTTTGGTTCTGGATGCCGACACTGCTCAAACGCATGACCGGATGGAGTGACATTCACGTTGGTTGGATGGGCGCGATCCCGTTCATCGCCGGATTAATTGGCATGCTGGTAATCGGCTGGACTTCGGACCGCACGCGTGAACGCCGCTGGCATTTTGCGGTTCCGCAAATGACCGCAGCCATTGCATTGAGCGCGTGGTTCTTTGTTCCGCATTCAACACTCTCGCTCATGGTCGTGTTCACACTCATCGGCTTCGGGAGCGTTTCTTATCTACCGGCTTTTTGGGCATTGCCGTCCGCGTTCTTAACGAGCGCAGCCGCAGCGGCCGCCGTCGGATTCATCAACTGCACCGCGAGCATCGGCGGATTTGTCGGCCCAAAAATTTTCGGCGACCTGAGCCAGCGCACCGGATCATTCAACACCGGTTTCGCGGTAATGATCGTGTGCTGGATTATTGCGTCCGTGCTCGTACTAATCTGCCCGCGCGAGCGCGCAGAAGTTACTTCTTAAGCGCGACTTCAAACGGCGCGCCGGTCTTGGCGCGGATATCGTCAACCGTTGCGTTGGAATGAATCTCGGTGAGGAAGAGGCCGCCGACCTCTTTCACTTCGAACACGCACAAATCGGTGATGATGAGATTCACCACGCCGAGACCCGTAATCGGCAGCGTGCATTATTTCAAAATCTTTGGGCTGCCATCTTTGGAGATGTGTTCCATCACGGCGACGACGCGCTTTACGCCGGCGACCAGATCCATCGCGCCGCCCGGTCCCTTGATCATTTTTCCCGGAATCATCCAGTTCGCGATGTCACCGCTGTCCGTCACTTC
>QHPZ01000029.1:0-329 GCA_003219225.1 Verrucomicrobiota bacterium
TTAATGGTCGCGGCTGCGGGTAACTGTCGATCTTGATCGTGTTCCCGTCTTCCGACACCAGCGTGTTCAGCGCATGAACCAATCGCCACGCCGGACTGTCGATCATCGCTTTGAGCGACGAGTGAACGTCCTTCGCCGGACCGCGTCCCCATTTCGCGCCGTCCGAAACCAACTCGAGTTCGATCACGCCTTTGGAGCCGAGGTTCACCGTCACGACACCGTCGAGGTCTTGTGTCGCATGCGGCATGAACACGCCGACGCATTTTGACAGCGCGTCGCGAACCTCCGGCCGATGCGCCAGTTGCTTGACGTGCGGCGAACCGATCTCC
>QHPZ01000029.1:544-886 GCA_003219225.1 Verrucomicrobiota bacterium
CCGGTTTGCCATCCGTGTTGATCACCGTCGCCTGCTGAAAGCCCGCGTCGCGCGCCAACTGCGCCATGTATTCCGCGCCTTCCGGATACCCGCGGTCTTCCGCCGCGATCGACACCTGCCCGATCCAATCCTGCAACCGCTTCACCGCTTCGTCATGGCGTTTGGTGATTTCTGATTTGATGTCGGCAAGATTTTCGGCTGCTGCGCCGCAATAATGCGCGGCAAAGCTAATTGTTATTAAACAAACCAGGAGTTTCATTCTCATAATTTTCAGAGTGCGAGGGTTTCCTGTTTCGGAGCCGAAGCTGTGGCAGTAAGCCCGCTGAATTTCTTAACGAGCTC
>QHPZ01000166.1 GCA_003219225.1 Verrucomicrobiota bacterium
CAAGGCAATCGCCACCACGTCGGCGGGTTTCGCCTTTTCACGCGGATTGCCCGACGGCGCGGTCAAGCGCGACGACATGCTCGCGCACATTCGGGAATTGGTCGAAGCCACTGATATTTCAGTGAACGCCGATTTCGAAAACGGCTATGCCGACGATCCAAATTGGTGCGCGGAAAACGCGCGGCTTTGCGCCGAAACCGGTGTTGCCGGCCTCTCGATTGAGGACGCCGCCGATCGAAAAGAATCGCCGATCTACGATGTCGATCTTGCCATTGAACGTATTCACGCCGTGCGCGAAGCGCTTCATGACACCGGGGTTGTGCTCGTTGGCCGCGCGGAAGGATTTCTCGTCGGCCGCGAAGATATCGACCAGGTGATTCGGCGGCTGGTCGCATACTCCGAAGCCGGCGCCGACTGTTTGTATGCGCCAGGTTTCAAACAACGCGATCACATCAAAGCGATCGTCGAGGCGGTCGCACCGAAGCCGGTCAACATCCTGATCGGCGGCGCGATCGGTCTGACGATGCACGACGCAGCTGAGTTAGGCGCGCGTCGCGTCAGCGTCGGTGGCGCATTCGCGCGCGCAGCGTGGGGCGGATTCATCCGCGCGGCCAGGGAATTGATCGAGAAAGGAACTTTCGACGAATTATCGGACGCCGCGCCTCACGCCGAGCTGCAAGAATTGTTTCGCGGCGGTTAATTCGAAATTGTAGAGCAAGGGCCCCGCTTGCCGTTTACGAATTCGGCAGGCGATGCGCCTGCCCTACAAATTCAATCCGAGCACGACCAATCGTCGCCCGGCACGCGAAACGCTGCCAAACGATCATGACAACACGAGCTTTGATTTTTGCTTCCGCATTCTGCCTGACCACTCTCGCTTTCGCGCAACCGACGACCAACAGCCCCGACCCCGCCGCCGGCGCCGAGATGACCGGCACGATCAAGGAATACACCGCCGGCAGCGCGCTGGTTTTGGAAACTTTGGCTCCGAGCGAGCCGGTTCAATTCAAGTTAAGCAAGAACGTCACTTACGCCGACAAGGACGGGAAAACGATCGAAGCCGCAGGGTTAACGATGAATCAAAAGGTGCGTGTCCATTACACCAAGGTCGGCGGCGACAATGTGGCCGACAAAGTAACCTTGATTGGGAATTAGGAGATTTCAGCCTTTCAGTGTTTTAGCTTTTCCGCAGGTCACTTTAATCGGCAACTAATCCGAAACCGGCGGGTTAATGACATGGGGTAAAGGTTATGATGGAACCAACTGTCACGCAGAACGGCGCGCTTTACTATGCGCAGCACACAGCTCCAAAAAAGAGGACAACACTGTTCCGTCGATTTCAGCTGCGCGCACGAGATCAGTACGTCGGCCGAAAGCAGCCCAGAATCGGCGAATTATTTCCCTGGCCACGAATGCAAAGGCAGGGCCGGCGCTGAGTTGCTGCAGCGGCCGTCTGCCTTTCAGGCCAAAGCGGGCGAAGGCAGAGCAGGATCTCTTGCAACCGCTCTTCATTCTTTTCGTTCCAGCACAAACTGCAGCCGCGGGTTGGAAGAAGAGGGCAGCACATTCGCAGCGAAGTCCGTACACGAAACAAGCAAAGCCAAACCCACGGATCGCGCCAAGTCGGTCATTTGCCTCGGTGAAAACAGCTGCCATTCGAATTGTTCGCGATTGCGGCCGGGATATTCCAGATCAACCAAGAGCCGGTCGTTTTTCATACTTTTGTTTTCGCGAACGGTCCCGCGCGCAGTCTTCAGCTCGTGCTCGCACTGATGCGCGGCGAAAAATTCCGGATTCCATAAATCGAGAATGATGCGTCCGCCTCCACGCACGGCGGTCGCCAACCGGGAAAGAACATCGCGATTGGTCGCCGGGTCGAAATAACCAAAGCTCTGCGACATCACGATGGCCGCGTCGAAGACGCCGCGATCTGGCGCGTAATCGCGAATGTCGGCGACGACGTACTCGGGACCGCCGCCTAGTTCCCGCGCCTTTGAAATCATGTTTGCGTCGCGATCGACACTGGTCACGGAGTAGCCGAGTTCCGAAAGCGCTCGCGCGTGCCGGCCCATCCCGCAGCACACATCGAGAATTTTGCGAAACTCCGGCAGCGGCGCGCACTCCGCGATAAAGATCGTCTCCTGAATCGTCCGCGCTTCATCGATGTCGACATGAAAAAACTCGAACCAGTCCGGAGAATAAATATTCGGTTCCATTGGCATTCCTGTAGTAGCGGCTGTCCCAGCCGCAAAATCCGCTGTGGCAGCGGCCGTGTCGGCCGCTCTTATCTCGTCACCCGT
>QHPZ01000167.1 GCA_003219225.1 Verrucomicrobiota bacterium
CAATGGCGTGAGCTGGAGACGGCGGATGGCATCGCGTGCCAGGGCCACGTCAGCGTGGGCGAACATATCGGGAATCAATTGTCGATCTTCCGCGAGCAAGCGTTGCAGTTTGCTCGTGCGGCCGGGTGCTTCGTGCTGCTCGCGTTCCAACGCCGACAGAACCGCAGCCAGCAGCTCGGGCGTAATGAGCTCGGGCCAATCCTGCCGCTCGCTGCAGAGCCAGATGAGCATCTCGCTCGTCGCGGAATGTTCGCGAACGCTGCGTTCCAGCATTTTCTCCAGCTCGGCGTGCTGGCCGGCATCGCGGAACACGTGCGGAATTTGCGCGACCATTCGGCCGTGGGTTGCCTGCATCAGGTGCAATGCGCGCGCGCTCCACCGTCCGCCCAGCGCGGCCGGCAAGGCCTGCAGGACGCGTTTTTCTTTCGCCGCCGAGAGCTTCGGCAGAATCGAGCCGAGCCGCGCTTCTTCCTCGGCGATCAGCTTCGCGAGCGTTAATCCCACGTGCGTCGTGTGAAGCTCCGGAACGCGGGCGAGCAGATCATCGCGCATGAGCACCAGCTCAAACGCAATCTCTGGATGCAGCTTTTGATGGCGCGCCGCGACGTTCTCAATTGTCGCAATCACCGGTTGGAGCTGCTTTGCCGGTTCCGCGAACTGCGCGTGAAACTTTGCGATCTCCTCCAATGCTGCTGCCTGTTCTTTCGGTTGGCGGGCGCGATTAAATGCGGCGAGCAACTCTTCTGCATGCGAAATGCCTTCGCCGCGCAATTTGATCGGCTCGGTTTTCTTTGCCGGAATGGAAAACGCGCCGCTGGCTTTGAGTTGGCGCTTGGCCGTTTCCCACCAGCGTTTCCATTCCGCCTCGCTAAACACGTCCCCGATAAGCCACTCACTCAGCTGCTGCACGGTCGCGGCGCCACCGCGACTATCGAGAATGCTGCGGGCGAGCGCGGCCGGATCATCTTTCGCCAGTTGTTTGACCGCGCCGAGATCAGTCGCTTTTTGGGCGAGGAAATGTTCCGGCGGAATCGGCGTCAAATTGTCGGCCGCGTACTGCGGCTGCATCGCGTGACCCTTTTTGCCGGCGAAATCGATGATGATTTGGTTGAGGAGAAGGTTCCACTCGGCGACGCGACCGAAGCCCCAGCTTTTATGCAAACAAAAGCTGCCGGGTTTGAGCTTTAGCAGTTGCTCGGCCGCCTTGGGCGCGAGCTTGCCGGCTTCGACGAGTTTTTCCAGTTCCGCCTCCATCGCTGCGACCGAATCGGCCGCATACGACGTATAGGTCGGGTGCGCGCGGCGCGCAATTTGCGATTGCTCCACGCCTGCGCGCGTGAAACTCTCTCAGCGCGTGCCCACGAGCATTTGGTTTTGGATCGCGTTCAACGCCGGCGTGTTCGTGGCGGTGGTTGTCGATCTTGTCCAGTTCAAACACCGCGGCCGCGCGCTGAGCATGCGCGCCGCCACTCAGCGCACCGCCATCTGGATTGTTCTCTCTCTTCTGTTCAACGCGCTTGTGTGGAAGATCCGCGGCTCGGAGAAAGCGCTCGAATTTCTTACCGGCTACGTGATCGAGTACTCGCTGAGCGTCGACAACATCTTCGTCTTCGTCCTGATCTTCCAATACTTCCGCGTCCCGCCGATGGCGCAGCATCGCGTCCTGGTGTGGGGCATTGTCGGCGCGCTCGTCATGCGCGGCATCATGATCTGGCTGGGGATCGAGCTGGTCGCGCGTTTTCATTTCGTCCTTTATCTGTTCGGCGTTTTTCTGGTCGTGACCGCCGTGCGGATGCTTCTTGGCAAACGCGGCGAGCCGGACTTCGAAAAGAGCGTGGTGATGCGCCTGGTGCGGCGGTTTGTGCCGGTGACGGATGAATTTCGCGGCGAAGATTTCGCCGCGAAGATCGACAATCGTTGGGTGCTGACGCCGCTCGCGCTGGTGTTGATCGTGATCGACGTGATGGATCTCGTTTTCGCGGTCGATTCCATCCCCGCAGTCTTCGCCATTACCCGCGACGGGTTTATCGTTTACACCTCGAACATCTGCGCCATTCTCGGGCTGCGCTCCCTTTATTTTCTGCTCGCCAATTTAATGCGCCGGTTCGCCTATCTCAAAACCGGTCTCGCCATCGTGCTCGCGTTTGTCGGTTTAAAAATGATCTTTGCCCATTATCTGCACGTGCCCACGCTGATCTCGCTCGCCATCATCGCCACCATCCTCGCCGTCACCATCACCGTTTCCATGGTCGCCACTCGCGACCAGACCGCGGGCGAGAACCGAAAATAAAGTGTTGCCTTACCAGTGGGAAATTGATTAGCTCGCACTTGCCGCCATGAAAACGTTACTCGCCGCCGCACTCGCCTTCGCCCTAGCTGCTCCTGCCTTTGCGGACATTCACGATCCGCCGGGAAATGAGTACGGGCCCACCCGCAAACTCGGTCGCGGTTTTTCCAATCTACTGCTTGGTGAGAGCGAGGCCTTCGTGAGCGTCGCCAAAGTAAACAAGGACGAAGGCAACATGGCTTCATTCATTGGCTACGGCATGGTGCGCGGGGTTGGGCGCTCGTGGATGCGACATCTAGCCGGGTTCGTCGAAATATTGACCGCGCCGTTTCCGATCAACCACGGGACGTATTACCCGATTTTGCCGAGCGACATTCCATACATACATGCGGGGTTCTCCGAGTTCCCGCCTGAGCTCGGCAACGAGAGCAAGTATCCCTACGTGCGGGATTACTGAGCGGTTTCGCGCAATAAACCGGTAGGGACGGCGCGCTGCGCCGTCCGGACACGCCGCGCGATGTCGCTAGCTCAGATGTCGATCTTGCCATCGGCGCGACTTATTCGCACCTATTCACAAATCGGTTGACCGCGCCGGAGAGCGGCGTAACAGGTAAGCTCGATTCGCGAAGGCGGTCGCGTGATGCATTCTCGACGCTTCTCCACGCTGCCGGCCATTTTTGTTTTAACTTTCATCTATTTCGTAGCCGGCAAGCTCGGCCTTCGGTTCGCCTCTTTTCACGCCAGTGCTTCGCCGGTGTGGCCGCCGGTAGGGATCGCGCTCGCCGGGTTGCTGCTTCTCGGTTACCGCGTCTGGCCGGCGATTTTCGTCGGAGCCTTTCTCGTAAACGTGACGACGATGGGCAACATCGCCACCTCACTCGGCATCGCCACCGGCAATACGCTCGAGGCAATCTGCGGCGCGTGGATGGTCAACCGGTTCGCGCGCGGCACGCGCGCGTTCGATCGGGCGCAGGATGTTTTCACGTTTTCGCTCGCTGCAATTGTGAGCACGCTGGTGAGCCCAACTCTTGGCGTCACCAGTCTGGCGCTGGGTGGTTATGCTGATTGGACAAAATACGGGCCCATTTGGACGACATGGTGGTTGGGCGACGCTGCGGGCGACCTCATCGTCGCACCGCTTGTCCTCCTCTGGGCGATCGGTTCGACGCGAGAATGGAGCCGCCGTGATGTGATCGAGGTCGGTGTTCTTCTCCTCTTGCTCGTCGGCCTGAGCGAAATCGTCTTCGGCGGCTGGCTCGCGATTTCGGCGCGTAATTACCCGATCTCCTTCATCTGCGGACCGATCGTGATCTGGACGGCATTCCGTTTTACCCAACGCGAGACGGCCACGGGCATTTTCATTCTGTCGGCGATTGCGATCTGGGGCACGCTGCGCGGGTTTGGGCCCTTTGTCATGGAAACGGAGAACCATTCACTGGTCACGCTCCAAGCCTGGACGGCCGTGCTGACGATCACAGCCATGGCCCTCTCCGCGGCCATGGCCGAACGCCGCCGCGCCGAAGTGGCGATCGAACAACAGAAGAGCGCGGTCGAGGCGGCCAATCGCACGAAAGATAATTTCCTCGCCATGCTCTCGCACGAATTGCGCACGCCGCTCACCCCAGTGATGAGCGCGCTCGATTCGCTGCAGCAGGACCTGGCACAATCTGACGAAACCAAAAGCGCGCTAGCCATGATTCAGCGCAACGTGGAGCTCGAGAGCCAGCTCATCGCTGACCTTCTCGATCTTACCCGGATCGCCAAAAACAAACTCGACCTGAAGTTCGACCCGGTGGATGCCCATGACGCCGTTCGCAACGTGATCGAAATCTGCCAGGCCGAAGCCAAGGCCAAGCTCTTGCGCGTTTATATCGACTTGCGCGCCGGCGCACACTATGTCTCGGCCGATGCGGCAAAATTCCAGCAGATCATCTGGAACTTGTTGAAGAACGCGATCAAGTTCACGCCCGAAGGCGGCGAGATCACCATCTCCTCCTGCAACTCCGCGCCGCAAAGCCTCACCATCGCCGTCCGCGATACCGGCATTGGCATCGATCCAAGCATCATGGAGCGAATATTCAATCCATTCGAACAAGGCGAGCTGAGCGCCCAGCGGCGCTTTGGCGGACTCGGCCTCGGCCTGGCCATTTCCAAATCGCTGACCGAAGCGCACGGCGGCACGCTCGTCGCAAAAAGCGAAGGTCAGAATCGCGGCACGACTTTCTTTCTGACGCTGAGAACGGTGCCGCCGCAGCCGCAAATCGCCATCGCGACCGCCGCGCCGAGCTGCTCGCGCAGTCTGCGCATTCTGTTGGTAGACGACCACTCCGATACCTGCACCGCGCTCGAGCGTCTGCTCATCCGGCGCGGCCATCTCGTCGCCGCGACACACAACGTGCGCTCGGCGATGGAGGCGGTGGTGCGAAACCATTTCGATCTGCTCATCAGCGATGTCGCGCTGCCGGATGGTACCGGCCTCGACCTGATGAAGCAGGTGCGCGCGATTCGACCGCTCCCCGGCATCGCCATCAGCGGGTTTGGCGCCAACGGTGACATCGAAAAAAGTTTGCAAGCCGGTTTTGCCGACCATCTCATCAAACCAATCAAGCTTGAAACGCTCGAAGCCGCCATCGGCCGAGCGATCGCGAGCTGAATGCTGTAGCCGCTTCGCTGTGCGAAGCGCCGGGACGAGGAGCGCGACGCATTGCGTCGCCCACAGGTCGACGGCTACAGTTGCCGATGCGCATTGTCGATCTTCTAATCGAAGACGTGGCTTTCGGCGGCAAAGGCGTCGGACGAGCTGAAGGTAAAGCTGTCTTCGTTCCGTTTACGATTGACGGCGAACGCGTGCGCGCGCGCATCGTGCGCGAGAAAAAGCAATTCGCCGAAGCGAAACTTGTCGATGTTGTCGAACCCTCCGCGCATCGCGTCCCGCCGCCGTGTCCGTACTTCGGCCGCTGCGGCGGGTGCGCTTATCAGCACATCGATTACGAGCATCAGCTCACGATCAAATCGCGCCAGGTTCGCGATGTTTTAGAACGAATCGGGAAAATCCGCGACCTGCCGCTGCGTCCAATCGTCCCCTCGCCCGACGATTATGACTACCGCAATCGCATCACCGTTCACGTCGAAGACGGCGTCATCGGTTTTTTTCGACGTGACTCCCATCGTTTGATCGACATCGAGCGCTGCCCCATCTCGCGCGAGGAGATCAATCGCGCGCTCGCCGGCTTGCGCGCGCAAAAACCGACGAATGGTCATTACACGTTGCGAGCTTCGCCGAGTGCGCGCGTCTTCTCGCAAGTGAACGAGAAAGTGGCAAGCGCGCTGTGCGATCTAATCCGCAACCTCGTTCCGGCAAACCAGCAGTTGTTGATCGATGCTTATTGCGGCGCCGGGTTTTTCGCGAAAGCGTTGCTCGACAAATTCGAGCGGGTCATCGGCATCGATTGGGACAAATTCGCAATCACGGCAGCAAGGGAAAACGCGACCGAAAAAGAAATCTACATCGCCGGCGACGTCGCGGCCGAGCTTACCCGCGCAAACTTGACCGCTTTAAGCGGTCAAGTTCCAGCGGCGATCAAAATGAGCGAGCCAGCGGCCCGCACACTCATTGTCGATCCACCGGCGAGCGGACTTAGCGCAGAAACGCGCAAGGCGATTGTCGATCTTGCGCCTGGCACGGTCTTTTACATTTCTTGTAATCCGGCCACGCTGGCGCGTGATTTGAAAAAACTGCAGGAAACATTCGCGATCGAATCGGTGACGCCGCTGGACATGTTTCCACAGACTGCCGAGATCGAAGTGGCGGTGCACCTGCGACACAAAGGGCTTGTCACGCGTTGACCGCGCGGGAAAGTCACGCCAGACGATGGCTGATTTGATTGTGACCGAAAGCGGCGCGGTGCATCGGCCGCGCAACGTCGATTGGAAACGCGCGGCAGCGCTGCTCTATGGCGATTGGGGAACGAGCAAGGCGTATGTCATCGGCCTGGCCTTTCTCGCGGCTGGCTTTTCATCGCTTCCCATCATCCTCGCGGTCTGCGCGCTCACCGGCTTGGTCGGGATCAATTACATGGTCATCTGCCGCCACTTCCCCGATGGCGGTGGCGTTTATTCAGCGGCACGATCGCAGGGTAGAATTCTGGCAGTCGTCGGTGCGCTGTTGTTACTGGCGGATCTCACAGTCACGGCCGCGCTCAGTGGCTGGTCGGCGCTCAGCTACATCACATCCGGCGCCGAACAGGTGATGTGGATCAAATTTCTGCGCGAGCATATTGCGCTGGCCACGATTGGTGTGCTCCTGCTCATGGGGTTGATTAATCAATTCGGGCCGAAACATTCCGGCAGTCTCGCTGTCGTTCTGGCCCTGCCCACACTCGTTGTCGTGATCGTTCTGATCGGCATCAGTGTGCCGCATCTGACCACGCATTTCCTCGCGCCGCGGCATGCAAGTTTGACCACGGTGTGGGTGCAATTCGTCGGCGTAATTCTCGCCCTTTCCGGCGCCGAATCGATCGCGAATCTCACCGGAGTAATGAAGCTCGACCCGGGCTCGACCATGGACCGGCCCAGTGTGGCGCGCGAGTCGCTCAAAGCCATCATTCCAGTAGCGATCGAAGTCGTTTTCGGCACAGCCTTGCTCGGCTGGGCCATGCTTTCGCTGCCTTCGGTCCTCGGCACGACATTGCACCTCAGCGGACACGCTGAAATTGCCGGCATGCTTCAAGTGCGAAGTGAAGACATGTTGCGTTTTATCGGCGAACAATTCGCGACCGCAACATTTTCGCCCGCCGTCGGCAATATCTTTGGCTGGGTGGTCGGAATTGTTTTCTTCTTTCTGCTCCTGAGCGCGGCCAATACCGCCATCGTCGCCACGATCGGTCTGCTTTATATGATGGCGCGCGACCGCGAAATGCCCCGGCAATTCAAGCTGCTAAACCGCCACGGTGTTCCAATTTATCCGCTGCTCATTGCCATTGGGCTTCCCGCGGTGGTGTTGTTGCTCGTGGCAAACTTTACCTCTCTGGCCGGCCTTTACGCCATCGGCGTTGTCGGCGCGATTACGGTCAATGTGGGATCGTGCACTTTTAATCGCACGGTTGGTTTTACCTGGTATGACCGCGTGCTCTTCGGCGTCACCTTCGTCGTTCTCTTGTTTGTCGAGCTCACCCTGGCGCATACGAAACTCGACGCGCTTCAGTTTGTTCTGGCGGTGTTGGTTGGCGGCCTTGCCCTCCGTGCTTACACGCTCAAACGCCAGGGCCTGACGACCGTGACCGTTCATCGTCAAGTCGCAGCCATGGTGAGACAAGACCTGGCTTCGACCATGCAAACTCGTTTGCAGGAAGGACAAAAGCTCATGGTCGCAGCGCGTGGCATCACGCCGGTCCTAAGCTTCGCCCTCGATGAAGCGCAGTTGCGTAAGGCCACACTCTGCGTGCTCTACGTCAAAGAAGTCGCCGTTTATTATACCGCCGGCGGCACCGCTCTCGGCCGCGCCAAATGGCAGGATGATCCGCAAGCGAACGCCATCATGTCGTTGATGCTTAAGCTCGGATCCGAGCGCGGGGTCAACGTCGTTCCGATTTATGCTGTGAGCCAGGATGCCGCGGCGACAATTGTCGATCTTTCCGCGACCATGGGCGTGGATTTCCTCGTTATCGGCGCGACCCAACGCACCGCCATGGCCAAACTGCTGCGCGGCAGCGTCGCGACCAACGTCGTGCAGCAATTGCCCGATTCAATTCATCTGCTCATCTTTGGATGACGAGTTTTAAGTGACTGCGCCGAGAATTCTCATTGCCGACTCCATTTCGCCGCGCGGCATTGAGGAATTGTCGCGCGACGATTCGCTCGAAGTCGTCACCAAAACCGGTCTGAGCGAAAATGAACTCGCCGATCTTATCCCGGATTTCAGCGCGCTGATTGTCCGGAGCGAAACCAAAGTCACTGCGAAAATTCTAAACGCGGCAGCCCGATTGCGCGTAATCGGCCGTGCCGGTGTGGGCGTCGACAATGTCGATGTCGAAACGGCGACCCGCCGCGGCATCGTCGTGCTGAACGCGCCGGGTGGGAATACTGTTTCGACAGCCGAACACGCCTTTTCCCTTCTGCTCAGCGTCGCGCGCAAAATCCCGCAGGCCGACGCGAGCGTGCGCGGCGGAAATTGGAAACGAAAAGATTTCGAAGGCGTCGAGCTTTACAACAAAACGCTCGGGGTGATCGGCATGGGTCGCATCGGCAGTGAGTTGAGTCGGCGAGCCATCGCGTTCGGAATGCGCGTGCTCGCCTACGATCCTTACTTGTCGCCGAGTCGCGCGCGCAGTCTACAGGTTGAGCTGGTCGATGAGCTCGACGATTTGCTCGCGAGCGCCGATTTCATTTCGCTTCACACGCCGCTGACCGATGAGACCCGGCACATTCTTGACCCGGCGCGCTTGCAAACAACAAAACGCGATGTCCGGATTATCAATTGCGCGCGCGGCGGATTGATCGACGAAGCCGCGCTCTCGCGCGCGTTGAAAGATCGACATGTTGCCGCCGCGGCGCTCGATGTCTTCGAGACCGAGCCGTTACCTGACGATTCGCCGTTGCGTTCGGCGCCGAATTTGATTTTGAC
>QHPZ01000168.1 GCA_003219225.1 Verrucomicrobiota bacterium
TTAAAATTCCGCGACGTTTTACGATAAATGAGATTTCCCGACTTATCGCCCTTCCACGCTTTCACGATCGACAACTCGGCGGTGATTCCCGGCTCGAGCACGTATTCGCAGTCGCCGAATTTTTTCGTTTCCTTGCCTTCCGTAAGTTTCGCGCCGAAACCAGTGCGCGTGTAAAATCCCGGGATGCCCGCGCCGCCCGCGCGCAATCGCTCGGCGAGTGTGCCTTGTGGGATGAGTTCGAGTTCCAGTTCACCCGCCAGCACCTGCCGCTCGAACTCCTTGTTCTCGCCAACATATGACGCCATGACTTTTTTCACCTGGCGTGCCGGCAGCAGAATCCCCATGCCGAAATCGTCCACGCCCGCGTTGTTGCCGACGATCGTGAGCCCTTTGACGCCGCTCTCATGCAGCGCCGCGATCAGATTTTCGGGGATCCCACATAATCCGAATCCGCCGGCCGCGATCGTCATATTATCGTGAAGCAAGCCTTCAAGGGCAGCCTTCGCGTCAGGGTAAACTTTGTTCATCCAGAAAAGATTGTCCGCATTTTTCGTCGGCAGAGCAACCGCAAGGACGCCGAGCTTGCCGACTGGCGATTCGCCGCCACATTGCAAATTTAGTCTCAATGACCAAATCGCTCGCGCATCAACTGGCGGAATACGCGTGTTCGCTTCGATTTGAAGATCTCTCGAACGAAGTGGTGCACGAGGTGAAGCGGCGCGTGATCGATTCCCTCGGTTGCGCAATCGGCGCTTGGAACGAGCAGCCCTGCACGATCGCACGCGCGGTCGCGTCGGAATTCTCGGCGAAGAATGGATCGACAATCATCGGGACAACGCACAGAGCGCCGCCGGACTGGGCCGCGTTCGCGACCGGCTGTTGCATTCGCTATTTCGATTATAACGACACATATCTCTCCAAAGAGCCGGCGCATCCGAGCGATAATCTTTCCGCGGTCTTTGCGGTTGCGGAGAGCGTCGGCGCGAGCGGCAAGGAGGCGATCAGTGCCGCGGCGATCGCTTACGAGGTGCAATGCCGGCTTTGTGACGCGGCGAACATTCGTGCGCGCGGATGGGATCATCCGACTTACGGCGCGTTCTCGAGTGCGCTCGCCGCAGCAAAGTTGATCAAGCTCGATGCCGAGCGGACGCGACACGCCATTAACATCGCCGGTGTGAATTGCGCGGCGTTTCGGCAAGCGCGCGTCGGAGAACTTTCGCATTGGAAAGGCGTCGCGTTTGCGAACGCGGCGCGTCACGGCGTTTATGCGGCAATGCTCGCGCGGGCGGGCATGACCGGCCCAGCGCCGATTTTCGAAGGCCAAATGGGATTCGAGAAACAGCTCGGCGTCTCGCTTGGGAACGTTGCGGAAGTGTTCGACAAAAACCGCGAGGCGATGCCGGGCAAAGGGCCGGCATCGATGATCCTCAAGACGAGCATTAAGTATTGGCCGGCCGAATATCACAGCCAGAGCGCGATTGAAGCGGCGATGTTTTTGCGGAAACAAATCGGCGATGTTGCGCAGATCGACTCAGTCGTGATCGAGTCGCACGACGCGGCGGTCGACATCATCGGGAGCGAGTCGGAGAAGTGGAAACCGGAGACGCGCGAGACGGCGGATCATAGTCTGCCCTACATTACTGCGATCGCGTTGATCGACGGTGAAGTGACGGAGAAACAATTTCAACCGGAGCGGTTCACGGATCCGGCGATCTGGAAATTTTTGGAGAAGGTGAAAGTCGAACGGAACCCGGAGCTGAGCCGCATTTATGCGGAAGCGGTGGCGAACATCGTGCACGTCAAGCTCAAGGACGGCCGCACGCTGACGTAACGCGTCGATTATCCGCTCGGCAATGCGAAGAATCCGGTTTCAGACGAGGAGCTGGTTGGAAAGTTCAACGCGCTGGTTGTGCCGGCGCTTGGGAAAGACCGGGCAGCGGCGATTATCCATCTTGCGTGGAAGCTGGATGAAGCGGCGGGTGTCGATGAACTGATGAACGCGTGCGTGATGAAGGAGTAGATCGATTACGAGCACGAGCACGAGTAAGAGCGGGAGACTGCGGCAGTTGATCGCGCAGGGGTGCGTGATGATGCCGGGAGTGCCAAATGCGGCGATGGCGCGACAGGTTGAGCGCGCGGGGTTCGATGCGCTTTATGTGAGCGGGGCCGGGTTGGCCAATTCAACGGCCGGCGTGCCGGACATTGGTTTGCTGACGATGGAGGAAGTGGTGCGATTGGCCGGTTACATCGCGAACGCGGTGAAAATTCCGGCGCTGGTCGATGCCGATACCGGTTTCGGCGCGCCGGAGAATGTGGCCCAGACCATTCGCGAGTTGGAACGCGCGGGCCTGGCCGGTTGTCACATCGAAGACCAGGTGTTCCCGAAACGCTGCGGTCATCTCGCGGGCAAGGAAGTTGTCGATCTTGCGGAGATGGTGGAGAAAATCGAAGCCGCCGCGCGAGCGCGCCGGGACAAGGATTTTGTCGTGATCGCGCGGACAGATGCGCGCGCGGTCGAGGGATTCGAAGCGGCGGTCAAACGCGCGCGGCAATATGTCGAGGCCGGCGCCGACGCGATTTTCCCGGAAGCGTTGCAGAGCGCGGACGAGTTTCGCGATTTTGCCAGGGAGGTGAATGCGCCATTGCTCGCGAACATGACCGAGTTCGGCAAAAGCCCATTGCTCTCGTTTCAGGAACTTGCTCAATTCGGTTATCGAATGGTGATTTATCCGATGAGCGCGTTTCGCGTCGCGATGAAAGCGAGTGAGCGGTTCCTGCGCGATCTGAAAGAGCGCGGCACGCAGTCCGATTGGATCGAGAAAATGCAAACGCGGCAGGAGCTTTACGACTTGCTCGACTACGATCCGGCAGCGGAAGAGTGGCCAAGTTTTCGCGACCGCTGATTTGTCGAAGCGCGTATCGCAGTTAAGATGAGCCGAAAACGATGAGCACCGAAACCACACCTGCATACAGCCCCGGACTGGCGGGCGTTATTGCCGGCGAGACGAAGATTTGCTGGGTCGATCCCAATGCTGGCCTGATGTATCGCGGCTACGACATTCACGACATGGCGCAGCAGGCGAGCTTTGAGGAGGTCGCTTATTTGCTGCTCAATGGCGAGCTGCCGAACGCGAAGCAACTGGCGGAATTCACCCGACAGGTTGCCGCCGAACGCGAACTGCCGGCGCCGGTCGTCAAAGTGCTGCGGTTAATGCCGCGCGACGCGCACCCGATGGACATGCTGCGGACCGGCGTGTCGATGTTAAGCATGTTCGACAAGGAAGTGAATGATAACTCCCATGATGCCAATATTCGCAAATCGATCCGACTCATCGCGCACGTCTCGACCCTGATCACCGACGGCTGGCGGATCTCGCACGGCGAGGAACCGTTGCCGGAAAGGCTGGACCTGACGCAGGCGGGAAATTTTTTCTACAAGCTAAACGGCAAGGTGCCACAGGACTGGCAAATCGAGATGCTGGA
>QHPZ01000170.1 GCA_003219225.1 Verrucomicrobiota bacterium
ATGAGCAAGCTGGCAAAGCCTAGTGAGGCGCAGACCATCGACCAGAACGACGGCGGCAAAGTCATGGCGCGCGCATCGCCGGCGAGATTGGGCGCCTTTTTTTCAAGGCGATGCGCGCGATCGGCGAGCGTCTGCCAGTTAAAAGTCATGTAAACAAGATGTGACAGCGCGATCACGAACACGATCGTGCCGAGGTTGACCGTGAGGATGCCGATCTTTTTACCGAAGAGCGATTGCAGCAGCAACGTCAGCAAGACGGCGCTCGAGCAGGTCGCCATCATTCCGAGAAAGACGCGAAAGGAGCGGAACATGGCCGCCATGGTGAGGCCGAACAAAACGACCGCGGTCAGACTGAAGTAACGAAAATCGTGAGCCAGACTGCGCCGCAGCATCTCGACCACATAGGGCGGGCCGGCGATGTGAATGTGAAAATCGCGCGCCTCCATCTCGTGGATGATCCGCAAAAGACCGGTGACCGGTTTCTCGGTTGCCTTGCCTTCCATGAAAATGATGACGTTGGACGACTTGCGGTTCTCAGCGATGAGCAATCGGCTCCAGAACGGACTCTTCAGCGCGTCATCGAGGCTTTTCGGTCCCTCGACAACGCTTTTCACGGCGTTGACCGAGCTCAGCGTGTGGACCTCGCGCGTAAGCTTTGCGATCCGCTCCAAGTAGCGCGAGGACGAGATGTCGCTCGAGGAAACCGCGAGAATAACCTGCGGCTGCGAGGGAAAATCTTTGTCGATTTCGCGCGATTGTTGGAACGCCGGATCACTAGTGGAGAAGAAAAAGTTCTCTTCCACCACAGGTTTTAGATCGACAAAGAACGCCACGAGCGCGAGCAGCACGCCCGTGATCGCGAGCATCAGCCAGTGCGCTCCCGGCCAAAGCAGCAGTTTCTTCAGGATCGACGACAGCATTACGGGCGTGAAAGCTCCCACCCACTAACACGCCGACCGTGCCGCGGCTAGTCGCCCCAAAAGAAGCGCGAGCCAACGATCAAGTCAGCCGCGACCCTAACGGGATTCGAACCCGTGTTACCGCCGTGAAAGGGCGATGTCCTGGGCCTCTAGACGATAGGGTCGTAGAGCCGGCAATATCGATTTCAACTCCCCCCGTGCAAGCGATTTGGCCGAGATCTCTTTCGCTCGCTCTTGCTCTTACTCTTGCTCCTGCTCTGACTTCACCTGGAGAATCAGTTTCGCCGTCCGCGCGGTTGCGCCGGTGTGAGTGGCGAGAACATTTCGCGCGTTCGCCACAAGTCGCTCGCGCGCCTTTGGGTCGCGCAAAAGATCGACCATCACCTGGTGCAGTTGATTGGCTGAGTGCACTTGCACCGCGGCGCTGCGTTCAATCAGTGACTGCGTAAACACGGCAAAGTTCTCCATGTGCGGACCGAATACGACCGGTTTGCCGGCGAGAATCACTTCGGCCGGGTTTTGTCCGCCGTGGGCGAGAAGACTTTTGCCGATAAACACGACGGTCGCGACGGCGTACCAGTTTCGCAGCTCACCCGTGGTGTCGAGTAACAGGCAATCAAAGTTGTCATCCGCCGTGTTTGACTGGCTGCGCAGGCCGATGCGCAGGCCGAGCTGAGCGAGCGTGCGCTCGACCTCCCGTGCGCGTTCGGCGTGCCGCGGCGCAAGCACGAGAAAAAGATCGACAAATTCGGCACGAAGTTGCCGGAAAGTCTGGGCGAGGATCTCTTCCTCGCCGGGATGAGTGCTGCCGCCAAGCAACACGGGACGGCGATTATCGATGTTGAGTGCGTGTAGAACTGCAACCGGCCCGGTTGGATCAACGGCCACATCCCCAGCGTCATATTTGACGCTGCCGGTCTGCTGGATCCGTGCCCGATCCACGCCGAGGAACGCCCAGCGTTCAACATCCTCCGGCTCGACCACGCACACCAGATCGAGAAGCCGAAAAGTGGGCGCGACCAAAAACCGCATTACAGGGATGCGGCGCGCGTGCGCCTCGGCGACAAGATTCGGCCAGACTTCAGCTTCGATGAGGACAATTCTTGCCGGTCGCATGACAGCAAAGGCGCGCCGCATGACCGGCCAGAAATCGAGCGGATTGTACATCACTTCCATCCACGGCGGTGCGGTCTGGCTTGCGAGCGCGAAGGCGGTCGTAGTGGTAGTCGTCAGCACACACCGCAGGTCCGGCTGTAACGCGCGCAATTGTCTCGCCAGTTTGAGCGCGATTCCTACTTCACCGACGCTGACGGCGTGGATCCAGGTCGCCCGGTGGTTGGCCAGTCGCGCGCGCAAACCGAGGTCATAAATCCCGAGGCGCTGCCCGAATTTTTCCCGATAACCGCCGCGCCGCAGCATTTTCCGCAAGTAGCTGGGCAGAAAAACCAACAGGCCCAGTGGCCAGAGAAGATTGTAAAGTAAACGAATCACTGAATCGCTGGTTGCGAAGTCTCGCTGGTCGACAGGAACAGGACTTCGGTGGCGCCATAAGTTTTCTGGCGAGTCACGCGCCACAGTTTTGGTTCGGCAATGATGTCGCCGGGCCGTTTCTCCAAAACGAAAACGCCGCCGGGCGCGAGGAGCTGCGGCAGGCTTTTGTCACTCAGCAGCTTTTCGGCGAAGTGCTCGCCCGATTTTGTCTGCTCATAGGGTGGGTCGGCGAAAACGAGATCGAATTTTAGCGGCGAATTGAACCGACGCACAAACGCAAAAGCATCTTGTCGACCAATCCGGCCGTTGAGCCGTGTTTTGGCAAGATTCTGTTCGATTGCCGTGACCGATTGTCGATCTTGTTCGATGAAAAGCGCCGAGGCAGCGCCGCGGCTGAGCGCTTCGATGCCGAGTGCGCCGCTGCCAGCAAAAAGATCCAGCACATGCGCACCGATGATCTTATCACTCAGGCTGGAGAAGATTGCGGCTTTGACGCGGTCCATTGTCGGGCGCACGCCGTATTTTGACACCTCCAACTGGATTCCGCCGGCCGACCCGGCGACCACTCTCATGGTGCAGCAGGTGTTGGCGTCGCGCCGGTGCTCGTATCGGCGGCGGCCGGTGTCGGCGTGACCTGCTCTGCAACTGCGGGCGATGGCTCGGTCGACGGCTTCTTTTTCGATTTCTTCCCGCCGAAAAGCTCGCTGACAAGATCTTTGAGATCGCGTCCGACCATTCTCTCGACCAAGTTCGACCTCGGCCGATCAATCGTGCCGCCGACCTGAAAGGCCAGCGCGGAATAGCCGGGCTCTGCAATTGGACGAAAGTTGTCGCGGATTGGCTTGAAAAGCTTGGCGCGAACATTGTCGTTGACGGCAAGCTGGGCATCGAGCTGCAGTTTTCCGTCGAATGTAATCGTGCCGACCGCAGAAAGGCGCATGTTTGGCGACTGGAGGACGAGTTCATCGACGGTGACCAATCCCGGCGTGAGATGATATTTGGCTTCCGCCTGCTGCAGATGCAGCTGCGTTAGTTCTTCAATTTGCAGCACCTGGCCGAGCGCGACGAGCAAGCTGTATTGCTGCAGCTGGCCGTCGCGCAGGACGATTTCGCCTGAGCCGATCAGGGCGTTGGGGTCAGCGGTTTTGCCTGCCGCTTGCAACTTGCCGTCGAGTTTGCCCTGCAACATTCCTTTCGGGCCACCGGCCTCCGAAACAATCTGATCGGCTTGGACGTTCCGAAACTCCACGCCCACGTTGAACGGCGAATCTGGCTTTTCCGGCTGGATGGAGAATCGGGCGGTGATATCGCCGTGGCCAATGCGCGCCGAGATTTTCGGGAGCTCAAGCGCGCTGGCATCGTAATGTAGCGGTGAGCGCAATTCGTCGACGAAGAAGCGATCGCGCAGCGAGGCTTTCGTGATCTTCGCGCTGCCGTTGAGTGCGAGAGGACTCTGCACGCCGGCGTGAAAACTCACGCCCGAGAAAGCCGCGGTCAGTTTGCCGGAGCGATCAAGGAATTTGAAATTACCGCCGGTGAGCTTAACGCGACGGACCTCCGGCACAAGATGGGCGCGCACTTTTGGTGGTTTCACGGCTCCGGGCGGCGCAGCGGGAGCTTGTCGCGGCGGCGTGGGACTGGCTTCGGGCAGCCGCCAGCGACCGTCGGGATCTTGCGGCCAAACAACCGTCGGATCGAACAGCGCTACCTTGCTGATGACCAATGATTTTGAAAGCAGCGAGACAAGCCGCACGTGCAGATGAAAACTCTTCGCGTCCAGGAAATCATTCGCGTTTCCCGGCGCAGCTCGCCCGATGCGGATGCCACTTAACGTAAGCCCGCCCCAGGGCGTGGCGCTGATGCTGCGGATCTGCAAAGGCGCGCCGATGCGCTGGCTGAGTTCCTGCTGAATCCTCGCTTGTGTCCCCTGCGATTGCACATAGAGGTTGAGCCCGACCCACGCGATCGCAAACGACGCAACCACAACTCCGCCGAGACACACTGCTACCGCCCGAAATTTACGCACCCCGGGAACTTACGCCGCCAAAGTCGCAAGCAAACAGCAAAGGCCATTGACGACGCATCGTGAACAAGACAATCGTCATTCTCAATCCGGCAGCGCACAGTGATCGGGCAAACCGCTGGCGCGAGGAAGTAGAACTACTCGCGCGCGACTGCCCGGTGCGTGCCACCGAGCACGCCGGCGAAGCCGAATCCTTCGCGCGGCAAGCTGTTGATGAGGGCTTTTCGAAAATCGTTGCTGCCGGCGGCGACGGCACGATCAACGAAGTGGTGAACGGGCTCGCCGGCAGCGCGGCCATGCTCGGCCTATTGCCGGTTGGTACCGTCAACGTGTTCGCGACCGAGCTGGGCCTGCCCTCGCACAACCTTGACGCGTGCTGGGAAATTATTCAGAGCGATCACACGCGGATTGTCGATCTTCCGTCGGCCAACGGGAAATATTTTGTCCAGCTCGCCGGGGTCGGGCTTGACGCGCAAGCAGTCAAGGAAACAAGCCTCGCCCTCAAGCGCAGTTTCGGTCCGCTCAGCTATCTGATTTCGGCGGCGCAAATTGCCGCACGCACGCCGCCGCGTCTGTTCATCGAGTCGGATAACGCACCGGTTCGCGAAAGCTCTTTCGTTCTGATCGGCAACGGCCGGCATTACGGCGGGCCATTTCCGTTTTTCAAACACGCCGTCATCGATGACGGCCTGCTCGACATTGTGACGTTCAAACAACTTGGCTACCTCGAGATCATCAAATATCTCCAGGAGGTCTTTTTCAGCTCCGATATCCGCCTGCCGGAGGTGGAATATTTCCAAACGCGTCGTTTGCGGATCAGAAGTGAGCAGGATGTGCCGGTCGAATTGGATGGCGAACTGATCGGCAACTGCCCGGTCGAATTCGCCATTCGCGATCAAAAGCTGCGCGTCCTCGCGCCGCCATCGTTGTAACTGCGACTGACCCCGGCCAAGTCGCACTTGCAAACTTGACCGGTTTAAGCGGTCAAGTTTGCATTAACGCTCAGTGTTGCTGCGGAATTGATCGACAATTTCTCGCCGTTGCGATACTCTCGGCGGATGCGTCTTTCCGGGCGAAAAGCGTCTGCGCAGAGGCGCGATCGCGCGCTCCGCCGGCCGGCCATTTTGTTCAGTCTAATTGGCGCGAATCTGGGATGTTTTGCCGCGCAGCTCTGTCTCGAGTTGTGGGAGCCGGGAGTGGTTCGCGATTACCTCGCCATCAGCGACCAAGGCGTGCGCGACGCTTACGCCTGGCAATTTGTCACCGCGAGCATCCTGCACATTGGGCCGTGGCATTTGCTCGCCAACCTCGTCGTGTTGTGTTTGCTCGGCCGCGATCTCGAATCGATTCTCGGCCGGCGGCATTTTCTTTATCTTTATGTCTCCG
>QHPZ01000169.1 GCA_003219225.1 Verrucomicrobiota bacterium
AAATGATGTTGCCGAGCAAAAGAACAATGAGCAGATGCGACCAATACTGCGCACCTTGCGGCAACAGCGGCACGGCGAGGCGCAGCAATCCATAAAGCCCGAACTTCTTGAGCACGCCCGCATGCAACATCGCTGCCGGTGCGGGCGCGGAGGCATACGCTTCCGGAGCCCAACTGTGGAACGGAAAAAGCGAGATGAGAATTCCGAAACCGATGAGCAACAAAATGTAAATCTGCCGCTGCGCCGCGGGCGCGATCTGCCCGGCGAGCGCGGCAGTCTGCAAATTGCGAATGTCGAAGCTGCGCGATTCGACCGGAACGCTCTGGTAAAGCAGGATCAATCCGAGCAGCAAAATGAAACTCCCGAGCGCGAGATAAATCGTGATTTTCCACGCAGCCGCGGCGCGATTGCCGCTTCCCCAGATGCCGATCAACAAAAACGTCGGGATCAGCGCCAGCTCGTGAAAGGCGTAGAAGAAAAACAGGTCGATCGATGCGAACGCGCCGATTGCGCCGCCGGAAATGAAAAGGAGACACGCGTAGAACGCATTCTCGTACTTGTCGATCTTGCCGCTGAACCAGACCGCCGCCACCGTGACCAGCGCGGCGAGCAAGATCATCATCAGACTCAAACCATCGAGACCGACGGCGAATTTCAGTCCCCACTCCGGCGAGATTGTGACGGAGACGACGTGTTGGAAACCGTGTGCCGTCGCATCGAACAACGCGAAGGCGAGCAGCGTCACGGCCAGTGTAAAAATTGATGCCGCCAGGGCCGTTTTGCGCGCGGGCGCGCCGGCCAAGATCGCAACCGCGGCAGTTAACGGAACGAATATGATCAGCAGGAGCATCAGCGGAACACAGCGAAATAGATTAGGGCCACGATCCCCAACCCAAAGAGAAAGGCGTAAGCCTGCAGGTTCCCAACTTGAATCAGCCGGAGCAGCGCCCCAAAACTCCACGTGCCGGTGCCGGCCCCGCGCACTGCTCCCGCATCAATGAGGCCGCGATCGATAAACGCAGACACGCGCGCGAGCATTTCCTGGGTTGAGCTGATCAACCACTGATAAAAATCGTCGATGTAAAGACGGCGGCGCAAAACATCGATATCGAACCGTTCAGTGGCGCGATTTTTGTAGACGGCAATCGCCAGTCCAGCACCCAAAAGCAGCGCGAGAATTGCCAGCGCGGGCACCACCGAGAAAATTGCCGTTTCCTCGGGCAGAACAACGAAATGGCGGCTGGACCCGGCAAATCCGCCGAGGAGCGCGAAGATTGCGAGCACAAGCAACGGGACGATCATGACGAGCGGCGATTCTTTGCCGAGGCGCGCGACGTCGCTGCGCGGTTTTCCAAAAAACGCGATCACGAGCAAGCGCGTGCTGTAGAATGCGGTCAGAAAAGCGGTGCCGAGCGCGAAAACAAAGATCGGCATGTTGCGCTCATAGGCGAGCGCCAGGATCGCGTCCTTGCTGAAAAACCCGCTAAACGGCGGCGCGCCCATTAGCGCAAGCGCGCCGACCAAGAACGTCACAAAGGTAATCCGGAGATTGCGGCGCAGGCCGCCCATTTTCCAGATGTCCTGTTCATGATGCAGCGCGACGATGACCGAACCGGCGGCGAGGAAGAGGAGGGCTTTGAAAAACGCATGCGTGAACAGATGAAAGATCGCCGCGTTGTTCGAGGTGAGGCCGACCGCCATCACCATGTAGCCGAGTTGAGAAAGCGTCGAGTAAGCGAGGATGCGTTTAATGTCGTTTTGCTGGGTCGCGATCAACGCGCCGAGCAGCGCCGTGATCGTGCCAATCCAGGCGATCACCAGAAGCGCGGTCGGCGAGGCTTGAATGATGAACCCGACGCGGACGAGCATGTAAACGCCGGCGGCCACCATTGTGGCGGCGTGAATGAGCGCCGAGATCGGCGTCGGCCCTTCCATCGCGTCCGGCAGCCACACGTGAAGCGGAAACTGCGCGGATTTGCCGGCTGCGCCGCAGAAAATCAAAAGCGCAGCGACCGTGAGAAATGCCGGATGCGCCGATAAGATCGATCCGCCATCGGACGGATTCGCTGCGGCGAACAATCGCGGCGCGATCTCGGTGAAAACAATCGACCCCGTCGCCATCCAAATCGTGAGAATGCCGAGCATGAACCCAAAATCGCCGATCCGCGTGGTGATGAACGCCTTGTTTGCCGCGTCAGCCGCGCTGTCGCGTTCGAACCAGTGACCGATGAGCACGTAGGAGGTGAAACCGACCAGCTCCCAAAACACGAACAGCATCACGAAATTGTTCGCCAGCACGATGCCGAGCATCGCGAACATGAAGAGCGACAGGGCAGCGAAATAGCGCGACTTGCCCGGATCGTCGCGCATGTAGCCGAGCGAATAGACGTGGATCGCCGCGCCCACGCCGGAGACCAGGACGAGCATCATTCGGCTCAGCCAATCGAGAACAAACCCGAACGGCACGCTGAACACGCCCGCGAAACTGAGCCAGGTGAAGCTGGCCGCCGACGTGTCGCCGCGCGCAAAAATCACGCAGGCGCCGAGGAAGCTCACGAGCACCGCTGCCACCGAAATCGACGCGCTCAGCGTACGTGAGCGCTGCGTGAATAGGGTGATCACGCCCGCGCTAAGCAGCGGGCTGAGCAGCACGATCCAAGGCAACGTTGAGTTCACTGGGAGCGCTGAGAATGACGAAGCACGAATGTCGAATGACGAAGGAATGACGAAGCCGCGTAAAGAGGATGCTTTCGCGCATATTGGAGTGGCTTTATACGCGGCGAAGCACGAATGACGAATTGTGGCTGCAGCACTGCCAGTTCTTCTTTGTCATTCGTCATTGGGATTTCCTTCGTCCTTCGTCATTTGTCATTCGTCATTGTTCAGCGCGTTGGCCGATCATCAGAATTTCAGACTCGTGATATCTTCAACGTGCGTTGTTTGCCGGATCCGAAACAGCGCGACAATGATCGCGAGACCGACGGCCACCTCGGCGGCGGCAACGGTAATAATAAAAAAGACGAAGACCTGCGCGTTATAGCTGGGCAGGCCGTTCGGCTGAAGGTGGAAACGCGAGAAGGCGACGAGCGAAAGGTTGGCGGCGTTGAGCATCAGCTCGAGCGACATCAAAATGATGATGAGGTTGCGGCGCAACATTACGCCGGCAAAACCGATCGTGAACAACATGCCGCTGACGATCAGGTAGTGGCCGAGCGTCACCATGTCAGCGCACTTCGCGTTTGCTCAGCAGGACCACGCCGACGGTGGCGACCAAAACAAGAATACCAACGATTTGAAACGGCGCGTTGTAATTGTCGAAGAGCAGCAAGCCAATATTTCGGACATCATCCGTTGTCGATCCAACCAGCGGCGGAAATTTCTCTTGAGCCGCGTGGAGATTTCCAACCACGTAAAAAATCTGCATCAGCAGCGCGAGCGCAACCAGCAGGCCGCCGGCGGACGCGAGCCAGTTGATCTTGCGCAGTTTTTCGGCGCGCAGATCGAGCAGCATGATGATGAAAAGGAATAGCACCATGATGGCGCCGGCATAAACCAGCACTTGGATGATGCCGACGAAGTAGGCATCGAGCGACATGAACAGCGCCGCCAGCCCGAGAAATGAAACCACGAGACTGAGCGCGCTCGCGACCGGGTTGCGATTGATCACCACGGCCGCGCCAAAGACGAGCATGAGCAGTGCGAAAATCCAAAAGAGGAGGGGAGGCATCAGGAAATTGCAGATTGCAGATTGCAGATTGCAGATTTAGCAAACGCCGGAGAGCCGCAGAGAAATCTGAAATTTGAAATCTGAAATCTGCAATTCACTTTTTCTCGTTCCATTTCAGCACCACCCCGTGCATAACGCCGCCGATCTCGAGCAGCTTGTCTTTGCGGTGCACCATGTCTTCGCGCGTGAATCCGGTAATGGCGTAATCTTTGCGCAGAAAGATGGCTTGCTCTGGACAAACTTCTTCGCATAACCCGCAGAAAATGCAGCGCACCATGTCGATGTCGAACTCCTCGGGAAATTTTTCGACCTTGGCGAAGCGATCCGTGCGTGGCAGTTCGCCGGGCACCATTTTGATCGCGCGCGGCGGGCAAATGAATTCGCAGAGTTGACACGCGACGCAGCGCACCCGGCCATCGGCATCGCGCACCAGCGCGGGCGCGCCGCGATAATGCTCCGGCAAATTCGCGTCCCATTTCTGTTCCGGATATTCCATCGTCACCTTGGTGCGCCCGAAGATCATGTTCTTAAAATGCTTAAACGTGATCGCGAGCCCGGCGACGATCGCCGGCAAATAGAGTCGCTCGCGCCAGTTGAGATTTGGGCGTGGGACAGTGATGGCCATGGTCAGAATGACGAATGACGAATGACGAATGACGAATCAATGACGAAGCACCAATAACGAAGGATGAATGACGAACTATTCCAGCAGTCGTGTCGCGCTTTTTCGTCATTCGTCATTTGGGTTTCCTTCGTCATTCGTCCTTCGTCATTCGGATTTCGTCATTATGTCGGGAGAAACGCCATTATCCCAGCGACCACAAAAATGTTCACCAACGCGATTTCGAAAAAGAACAGCCAGCCCAGGCGCATGAGTTGATCGAAACGAAACCGCGGGAGGGTCCAACGAACCCACATGAAAATAAAAATGACGATCGCCACTTTCGCGAAGAAGAGGGCGATGTTGATCAGCCCGAAAACCCAACCATGCGCGCCGTCGGGAATTCCCGGAAAATGCCAGCCGCCGAAGAAGAGGGTCACCACCAGAGCCGAGCCGGAAATCATCGCGGCGTATTCGCCGAGGAAAAAGAGCGCGAACTTCATCCCGGCGTATTCGGTGTGATAACCGCCGGCCAGTTCCTGTTCGGCCTCGGGCAAATCGAACGGCAGCCGGTTGGTCTCGGCGAACACCGCGATCATGAACACGACGAACGAGATGAACATTGGAATCGTGAGCAGCCATTTGCCAATGTTTGTCCAGTCGCCGATGAACGGCGCGATGAACCAGCCATGCTCGATCTGATAACGCACGACACTCGTGAGGCGGAGGTTTCCGACCACGAGGAAAACGGGAATGACCGCGAGCCCAAGCGAGAGCTCGTAAGAAATCATCTGCGAACTGGAACGCACGCCGCCAAGAAATGGATATTTGGAATTCGACGCCCATCCCGCGAGCACAATCCCGTAGACGCCTAACGAGGCGACGGCGAACACATAGAGAATTCCCACGTTCACATCCGCGATCACCATCGGGACTCCAAACAGTGTGCTGCCGAACGGCACCACTGCGATCGTGATCAGCGCCGGGATCAGCGCCAGACAGGGCGCGAGCCAATAGTAGAATGTGTTTACGTTCGCCGGGCTGAAACTTTCCTTCAGCAGCAGCTTTGCTACATCGGCGACGGGCTGGAAGAGCCCGGCCGGCCCAACCCGGTTCGGCCCGAGCCGGTCCTGCATGAACGCGCTCACCCGTCGTTCCGCATACACTGCGTACGAAACCATCGGCAGGATCACAAGGAAGAGGATTCCGAGGATCTTGAGGAGTGACGTGGTGACGAAGAAAGTGTCCATGTCGATCTTTCAGGACGGCGGCACTGCTGTCTCCTTCGCCTCAGCCAGTGGCGAGAGCGCGCCGCGCGCGCGCAACACCTGCACGCCGAGATCGCCGATTTTGCTCAGCGTGAGTCCGGAGAATTCCGGAACGGCGTCGCTCATCTGGCGGAAAACATCGTCAATCGAGTAAAGGCCGTTGCTGCCGCCGAGCGCTTGCAGCAGATCGCGCAAAATTTCCCAATCGTCGCGTGCGTTTCCCGGTCCGCGGATGGCGCGGTTGAGCCGCTGGAGCCGGCCTTTGCCGTTGATCATCGAGCCGCGTTTCTCGACAAAAGCGAACCCCGGCAGCACGGCCGTTGCTTTTTCGGTGACGGCGTTCTCCAGGATATCAATGACGATGAAGGCTGGTAGATTACTCAGCTCTTCGGCCGTAATTCCGGTCTCGATCGGATTTTCGTGGAGCGCGAGGAGCGCTTTCACACGACCGGATTTCACCGCCTGCGCAATTTCGCCCAATCTCGCGCCTGGCTCGGAAGTGATCCCGAGCAGGCGCGCGCCGTTCGTGTTCGGGTTGCGGTCTTCGCTCAGCAGAATGTCGTCACCCGGTCCGGAGCGCGGCACGATGTCGATCAAATCAACGCCGAGCGCTCGGGCGAGCTGCGCGGTGAGCCAGAGCTCCTCGTTTGTCAGTCGCGCCGAAGCGATCATGGCCGTTTCCCAGCCGGGAAAGTGTCGCAACTGCAGCGCGGCGCGCTCGATCGCTGCGTTCCAGTCGGATGAATCGAGCTTGTCGCCGAGCAAAACACGCGGCTCGAGCAAACGTCTTTCCGAAGTGATGTAATCCAAATTGAGCCGGCCGTGATCGCACATCCAGCAGGAGTTCACGTGATCGTTCTCGCGCGGCGTTTGCCGGTAAACGACGTCTTCGCGCGTGCCGATGATCGTGTTGCAACCGGTCGCGCAACTGGTGCAGATGCTTTTTGTTTCCTTCAAAAACCAGACGCGCATCTTGAACCGGAAATCGGTCGAGGTAAGCGCGCCGACCGGGCAAATATCGACCGTGTTCAATGAGTAATTGTTTTCCAGGCGCTTGCCGGGATGCGCCGTGAGGACGGTGTGACTGCCGCGATCAACAAAGCCAAGCACGTCATCGTGCACAATTTCTTGGCAGAATCGGATACAGCGGGAGCAAAGAATGCAACGCTCGTCATCGAGGGTGACGCGCGGTCCCAGCTGCACCGCCTTCGGCTTTTTGACCTTATTTTCGAGGAATCGCGAATCGGCCGCGCCATACTCGACGCTGAACTCCTGCAGCTCGCATTCCCCGGCCTGATCGCAAATCGGGCAATCGAGCGGATGATTGATGAGCAAAAACTCCATCACTCCGCGCTGGCATTCCTTCACCAGTGGCGAATTCGTGCGCACGCCCATCCCTTCGCTCACTTCCTGCGCGCACGAGATCTGCGGACGCGGCATCCAGTTGATCATTGGTTTGCCGTCCGCGCCGAGCTCTGGTTTGCGGTCGGGCCCGAGTCGCGGCATGCCCATCTCGACCAGACACATCCGGCAATTGCCCGGCGAGCTGAGCTTCTTGTGATAACAATAGCGCGGCACAAAAATTCCCGCTTGCGCGCACGCCTCGATCACGCGCGTGCCCTTCGGAAACTGATGCCACACGCCGTCGATCTGGACGGTGAACAGGGGAACGGGTTCGTCAGGCATTTATGAATCAGGAAAGCAGGAAAACAGGAAAGTCATCGCAGAAGATCCGGAACTGAATCGAACGGTTTCTCACGACAAAACCGTTTTACCGTCAATGGCGCGGTCGCGAAGTTCAGGAGTAATCCGTCATTCAGATTCGCTGCTTTGAGATAACTTCGGCCGATAGCGAAGTGAATGTCGTCAAGGTGGCTGATGGCCTTGAGCTCGACTACGATCTTTCCTTCGACGAGGAAATCGAGTCGGTGCTCACCGATTTGGTGATCGCGATAGAAGAGTGGCACGGGATGCTGCCGCACGAATTGAATCCCGCTGAGTGCGAATTCTACCGCAAGCGCTTCTTCGTAGACCAACTCCAGAAAACCCGGACCAAGGACGCGGTGTACTCGAATGGCCGCAGCAATAATCTGCTCGGTCAACTGCGAATCTCTGAGATTTTTTCCTGTATTCCTGCTTTCATGATTCATTTCAGATCGTTCCCGCGGCGCCGGCTTTTTCCCAGCCGGGGTCGTGCGCGAGCGGCGCAGTGGGAATCTGTTGTTCTTCGATTAGTTCTTCCGGCGTGTACTCGGGCGGCAATGGCGGCGGGACTGGTTTGTTAGCGCGCGCGGCGAATTCCTCTGGGAATTTTTCGACGAAACTTTGGGTGGGCCAGGCGCACGCTTCGCCGAACGCGCAGATGGTGCGGCCGGCGATGTTGTCGCCGATTGTTTTCAACGTGTGCGGGTCTTCGGTCACTCCGCCGCCGCGCAGCATCCGCTCGGTAATCTTTTTCATCCAGAGCGAGCCTTCCCGGCACGGTGTGCACTGGCCGCACGATTCGTGCGCATAAAATTCATTGATGTTGTTGAGCGCCCAGACCATGTCGCGCGAATCGTCCAGGACGATCACGCCGCCGGAGCCGGCCATCGATCCGGCGGCGGCAAGCGAATCAAAATCCATCGGAAGTTGATCAATCGTCAGGTCGCGTTCGATGGTCGGTCCATCGGATTGTCGATCTTTGATTTTGAAGCGCTCGGTTGCGCGCAACACTTTGGCCGAGCTGCCCCCGGGGATCACGGCTTTCAACATGCGACCGGCTTTCAAACCGCCGGCCATTTCGTAAATCAGTTGACCCATCGTCACCGCGCCGACTTCGATTTCGAAATAACCAGGGCGTTGCACATCGCCGCTCACGCAAACGATCCGGGTGCCGGTGTTGTTCGGCCGGCCGATCCGCGCGTATTCGGCGCCGCCCATGGCGATGACGTGTTTCACGTGACAAAGTGTTTCCACGTTGTTGACGATCGTCGGGCACAGGTAGAGCCCGAGCACAGCCGGGAAAAATGGGGGCTTGATCCGCGGATAACCGCGCTTGCCTTCGAGCGACTCGATCAAACCGGTTTCTTCGCCGCAGATGTAAGCGCCCGCGCCACGATGAATGTAAACCTCGACGTCAAACCCGGAGTCGAGAATGTTCTTGCCTAAAAAGTTGTGTGCGCGTGCTTCCTCGATTGCGCGTTCGAGAACCGTCGCGCCTTCTGGAAACTCGCCCCGAATGTAAATGTAAGCGGTGTGCGCGTTGAGCGCGAAACACGAGATCGCGATTCCTTCGAGCAACTGGTGCGGGTCTTCGTGAATGATGTAGCGGTCCTTGAATGTGCCCGGTTCCGATTCGTCGGCGTTGCAGATCAAATAAACCGGTCGCTTCTCGTCCGGTTTGATGAAGCTCCATTTCAGCCCGCAGGAAAAACCGGCGCCCCCGCGGCCGCGCAGACCTGAAGTTTTGACTTCATTCACGATCTGCTCCCGCGACATGGTCACGGCTTTACGCAAATCCTCGTAACCGCCGTCGCGCACGTAAGTCTCGATGTCGATTTTCCAATCTTTGCGGCCGACATTTTTGAACACGAGTCGCCGCTCGAGGGGATGAGGAGATGTTTGATGTGTGACGTTCGATGTTTGATCTCGCAGAAGATCGACAATCGAATATGGATCGACGTTTTCGCGCAACGTCTCGTTGATCAGGCACACTGGCGCGGTGCCGCAACTGGCGAGACACTCGACGAATTCGACGCTGTAGTTGCCGTCGGGGCTGACCGAGATCGAGTTGTGAATTCCTTCGGGACCGCCATTGCGCTGAATCTCCGTCGCCGCGCACAGGTTTTCCATTAGCTGATAACTTCCCGCCATCGCGCAGCTGAGCGTGCGGCAGACGCGGATGTGTGTTTTGCCCGCCGGTCGCTGGCGGAGCATTGGATAAAACGTGACCAGCTCGAGAATGTTGATCGGCTGCAGGCCGAGCTTGGCCGCGATCCAAAGCACGGCGTCATCGCTAATGAAGCCGAAATGTTCCTGCCAGAGATGCAGCAGCGGCAGCGACGCGCTGCGTTTTTGATCAGGTGGGTAACGCCCGATCGCGTCGTCCATTTTTCGCTCCAACTCGGCGGGAACGCGTGTGCTCGTCGAGTCCACGAAACAACTTAGTCGGACAACGTGCTCTGCTTCTCCGTCACCTTGTCGTCCTTAAAAACGATCGTCACCGTGTCTTTGCTCTGCCGGTAAACGTAGGTGGTCTTCTTCATGATGACGAAATCCTTGTTGTCGATCTCAGTCGGCGTCCCCAGGATCGATTCTACTTGTTTCTTCGACATTCCCTCGGCCACTTCGTCCACATTCGCCTTGGTGATGCGCCGGCCGGGGCAGGCGACAAGCGCAAGCGTGAGCACGAGCGCGAGCAGAAACCGCCAAATGACGAATGACGAATGACGAATGACGAAGGAATGTCAGGAATCTCGAAGCCCGAATGACGAAATGTTGCGCGTCCGATCTTTGTCCGGATTCGTCATCTTGATTGTTTCGTCATTCTCCTCATCTGTCGCATTCGCCCATGACAAAGTCCAGACTCCCGAGCACGGCCGGGACGTCGCTGACCATGCAGCCGGGCAATAGCTCCGGCAAAATGCTCAGGTTCACAAAAGACGGCGCGCGAATCTTTAACCGATAGGGCACGCCGCCGCCGCGGCTGTTGATGTAAAACCCGAGCTCGCCCTTGGGATTTTCGGCCGCGAAATAGATTTCACCCGGCGGAGCATCGAGTCCTTCAGTCACAACGATGAAATGGTGGATGAGCTCTTCCATTTTGGTGAGCACGCGCGCTTTGGGCGGCGGCATGTTTTTCCAATCGGTGACATTGATCGGCCCGCTCGGTAACTTATCGATCACCTGGTGCAGAATTTTCACGCTCTGGCGCATCTCTTCGATGCGCACGAGGTAGCGATCATAACAATCGCCCGCGCTCCCGATCACAACATCGAAGTCGTACTTGTCGTAGTCGAGATAGGGATGTTTGCGCCGCAAATCGTGTTCGAAGAATCTTGTAGTCATGCCCCTATGGGGCGTCTCGCGTTCTTCGGCGCCGCACATTCCCTACGGCGCATAGCGCCGCGGCTACAGGCGCGTGCAGATTAAGTGGCCCAGCCTAACGCAATTGCCTGTGGAAATGATCTTTCAATCTGTTAATTTTCTAATCCCGTGAGCAATCGACGCGCACCGGTCAGTAGCTCGAAGAGATCGTAAAGCTTTTCCCGCTCGGTAAACGTGTAGAGAAACACGGTCATCGCGCCGAGATCGAGCGCCATCGCGCCAAGCCCGAGCAGGTGCGACGAAATGCGGGAGGTCTCGCAGCAAATAGTCCGGATCGCCTGGCCGCGCGGCGGAATCTCCCAGCCCATCAATTTTTCCACCGCGAGCGCGTAAGCGACGTTGTTGGAAAGCGGGGCGAGATAATCGAGCCGGTCGGTGTAAGGGACGAATTGGTTGTATTGCATGTTCTCGGCGATTTTTTCGTCACCACGATGGAGATAGCCGATGTCCGGTATCGCTTT
>QHPZ01000171.1 GCA_003219225.1 Verrucomicrobiota bacterium
CGACTGGAGCGCGCGCGACATCCAAGCGTGGGAATACCAGCCGCTGGGCCCCTTTCTGGCGAAGAATTTCTGCACCAGCATTTCGCCGTGGGTGGTGACGCTGGAAGCGCTCGAGCCGTTTCGCAAAGTTTTATCGAAACAAGATCCTGAACCACTGCCCTACCTAAGATCGACAAACGATTTTACGTTCGACATCCAACTCGAAGCGCGACTGCAGACCGAGGGCATGAAAGAAGCGCACGTGATCACACGCACGAATTTTCAAAATCTTTACTGGAGCATCGCGCAACAGCTCGCCCACCATACAATCGGCGGGTGCAATCTCGAGCCGGGCGATCTACTGGCCAGCGGCACCCTTAGCGGCGCGGCCGAGGAATCGCGCGGCTGTATGCTCGAGTTAACCTGGCGCGGCGCCGACCCGCTGAAATTGCCAAACGGCGAGACCCGCAAATGGCTCGAAGACGGCGACACCCTCACGCTCAGCGGCTGGTGCGACGGCGGCGATTACCGCATCGGCTTCGGCGAAGTAACAGGACGGATCTTGCCCGCCGCGTAAGTTCGACGGCGAAAACTGGGCCAAGCGCTCAGGCGGTTCACATCCTTGTGTAGCGGGCAATCTGGTGCGTACGGCGTGCTCGAAGCTGTAGGCCTATCGCTCTCCGCGTCGATCCCGCACGCGACCCCAACGAGCTCGCGCAGAACATCTGCGCGAGCTCGATTGAACTTCTACTCGATATGTCGTTGCCTAATTGACGGCGAAACCACCCGGGGAAGCGGCAGGGAAAGCTATCCAGCCATTCCCATCGTTCAAGTTGTAGGGCGCTTGGGCAAGATTGGCGTTCCACCACACAGCGGTTGTCGCGATTTGCGTCGATAAACCGCTCGTCGTCACCACTACCCAGTATCTGGTAGCTGCGGTGAGTGAAACACCAGCACCACTGAAATTGGCGGTCGCCAACGCACACGGGGCAGCACCAACGGTAGCAACCACGGCATTGCCAATCTGCGTCCCGGGAGTGTTCGTACAAGCGTCGCTATAAATAGCAACCGTAAACTGGTTCGAACCGGCTACACAGAACCCGGAATCAGTAATCGCGAGCTGTACCGTGTTTACGGTACCGCTCTTGTGCGCCAGGAATGAATACGAGATCCATTGCGTTGCTCCCGGCGAGTAGCAATTGTTTGGTCCCAGGATGAAGTAACCGTTATCCGGACTGTACCTGCAGTTCGTGCAGGTGTTTATGTCCAAGTTACTATAAAAAGGCCCGCTGGCAACCGCCGGAGCAGCCGGCGCCGCCATGGGCACGATGGGGCCCTGATAAGGCCCGGATCTTATCTTCGCCTGCTGGGCGAAGGCCGTTCCGCAAGCCAATATTACAATGGGTATTAGAATGATTTTTTTCATGGTAAGTGAGTTCATCGGCGCTGATTTGGCGCTATTTCCGCTCAGTGCGTCAAGCTTATTTTAAGATTTTAGCGTAAACCGACGGCGACATTCTCACGCTCAGCGGCTGGTGCGACGGCGATGGTTACGGTGTTGGCTTTGGTGAGGTTAGCGGGAAAGTTTTGCCAGCCATGTAGCGGGCTTGCATCGGCGAGTCGGGTTTTGCCAGGCTAATCTTCGTGAACGACGACGCCATCATCAAAGAACTGTACAAAGAGTTGCTCAAGCCGATTTTCACCACCTTCTATCACGACGCATTCGTCGATAAACCGACGCCCCAACAAAAGCAGCAGGCGGAACACAATTTTACAAATGGCGTGACAGTAGCGCGACAAGCACGTGACCGCACAATCGCGCTGTTGCCCTGAGGGGCATGTCGATCTGGCACATTCGATCTGTCAATGGAACCATACGCGCCGCGCTCGTTTCGTTTTATTGAACTGCTGGACCTCGGCGACTGGCGCATGAAACTTTACGGGATCGCTTGGCGCGGCGAACTGCCGCGGCCGGAATTATTAACTGCGGCCAAACGCATCGCGGCCGAGACTTTGGCGAAAGAAACGGCGGACAATTACAAAGTCGGCTTTGTCGGCGCGCATGATGGCAGGAACGCCTGCTTTGTCTTCGTCGATTTCTGGGGGAACGAAAACGAACTTTTTCACCGGGTGTTTTTATCGCGCGCAAACCAACCGCTCACGCTCGCGCCCGCTTCGCCGGCAGACTCTTCAGTTTGCGTCTGGGACTTGCATCTGCAGGCCTTCGAGCGCGAAGCCTGGATTAAGCATGTGCTGAGAAAATCGGATCATCCGGACTTGGACGGCTACCTTGCCGAACGATTAAACGAGCAGGCTTAGCATCGACGGGAGATTTGTCATCGTTATCGGCGTCGCGAATTTTTTCGCCGATCTAACCTATGAAGGCGCGCGCGGAATCACCGGCCCGTTTCTTGGTTCGTTAGGCGCGAGCGCGACCGTGGTCGGGTTTGTCGCCGGGTTCGGCGAACTGGTTGGTTACAGCTTGCGCTCGGTGACCGGATATTTTGCTGATCGCACTCGCAAGTATTGGCTCGTCACGTTTGTCGGTTACATCATTAACATGCTGGCTGTGCCTGCGCTCGCGCTGGCGGGCAATTGGCCGGTTGCCGCTGGACTGATCGTCGCTGAGCGAACCGGCCGGGCCATTCGAAAACCGGCAGTCGAGGCGATGCTCTCGGATGCGGGGAAATCGATCGGCGCCGGTTGGGCATTCGGATTACACGAAGCACTGGATCAGGCCGGCGCCATGGTCGGGCCGCTGGTCGCCGCGCTGATTCTTTTCCAGGGCAAGAGTTATCGGAGCGCTTTTGCGGTTCTGCTCGTTTCGGCTTTGCTCTGTCTCGGCATCGTGGCAATCGCGCGATTGGTCCACGCGCGCGGCGCGCCGCCCGAAAAGCGGCCGTCGCATTTACTCGAGGCGCCAGGGTCGTCGAAAGCATACTGGATTTACCTCGCCGCCGGCGCGCTCATCGCCGCCGGTTTTGCCGATTTTTCGCTGATCGGCTTTCATTTCCGCAAAGCATCGGTGGTAGCTGAAAACGTGATCCCGATCTACTACGCAGCCGCGATGGGTGCCGGCGCGGCTGGGTCGCTCATCTTCGGTCGCTTGCTCGACAAGCTCGGTCAGCCGGTGATTGTCGTCCTGTTTTTTGTTACGGCGTTGTTTGCGCCACTCGTCTTTTTCGGAGGCGTTGGTTTGGCGTTTCTTGGAACGGTGCTGTGGGGCTTGAGCATGGGAGCGCAGGATTCGCTGCTCAAAGCTGTGCTGACACCGATCATTCCGCCCGGGAAACGCAGCAGTGGATTTGGCTTGTTCGACACTGTTTACGGTGTCGCCTGGTTCGCGGGCAGCGCGCTGATGGGTCTGTTGTACGATAGGTCGATCTTCGCGCTCGTGATTTTTTCGGTTGTTTTGCAGTTAGCCGCGCTGCCGTTGCTCGTCGCTGCCGCGAGGCAAAGAACTAGCGCGTCGTCGGGAAAGTCCGCCTGATCTTGGAAATGGCGATGGCAATCGCCCGCGCCCAAACTATCCGGAAGAACAACTGCCAGTAAGGCGCAGGCAATCCGGCCGGCAGACAAACGAAAGGGGAAACCGGATGTTTGGAATTCGGGTCACGGCCGATGCGCGAGTTGAGCTCGCGTAAATGGACCGCAAATGCCGGGTCGTCGCTAAAGAAGGCATTCGGCCAATAGCGCTCGACAAATTTTCGCGCCGGTTCGGCCGGATAAAAATCATGAATCAGCACTGCACACGGTTTGCCCGTGCGCAGGAGCTGGAGTGCCAGTTTCAGAGCACGAAATCCTTTCGGCCCATCGATCAGAACGGCATCGCCCGGTTGGACGCGCTCGGGCAGGATGTCGCGCGAATCTCCGTACAAAAGATCGACGTTCGCATAGCCTTTGAGCCGTGACTCGACAATCGCCGCATGCGCCGGGTCGCGATCCAGCTCTACACTCACGATCCGCCCATTCGGAAAACAGCGCGCCAGCATGAGCGTGCTGCCGCCGCGCATCCGTCCGGATTCGAGGATTTGCCGCGGCGCAA
>QHPZ01000172.1:0-320 GCA_003219225.1 Verrucomicrobiota bacterium
ATAGATATCGCCATACCCGAGCAACCTGAACAGTCTGCCCGAAGCATCGAAATCGTCGGTGTGAATGACGCCATCTTTGATCGTGAACGTGGCGGTGCCCGAGCGCGCAATGCTGTAGCCTGCGCCGGGCACGATGTGATTGAGAATCTCCGAGAGCGGCCCGAATACTGGGATGGCGAACACGTTGCCATCGGTGACTTCGATTTTGCCGTGGCCTTGCATGAAACGCGGGTCGCTGCCGAGCCCGGTGAAATCGTAGCTCCCGCTGAGCGCACCCTGGGCGGTCTTGTAGCCGTAGTAGAGATCGGTTAGCCGCGGGA
>QHPZ01000172.1:360-2792 GCA_003219225.1 Verrucomicrobiota bacterium
CGCGGGAAATTCACGCCCGCGATGGTAACCTTCGCCCGGTAGCGCCGATCATTTTCGGCGAGAGAAATGTCCGATGTACCCCGGACGCTGCCGGAGAAAAGGCCAGCCTTTAGGTCGACAATCTGCAAGCGATCGTTTGTAAACAGGAGCCGTGCCGAGGTGCGATCGAATGGCAGAGCTTTGCCCAAAAAGACGTAGTCGAGTCCGCCGGGCGCATCGACCGTAATTTCGAGCCGCGTTTTTTTGCCGCCGCCGAACTGATAAACACCGTTTGTCGTCACATTCGGCGCCTGGCGAAACTTGTAGGGCGCGACCGTCTTCGGCAATTTTGGATCGACCCAAACCAGCGCTTCGGTCGGGCGCAGCGATGTCTTGATGTTCGCGATCCTGACTTCGTGGTTCCTAAAGTCGTAAGTGAACGCGCCGGTGCCGATGCCGTCGTCGCGCGTCACCCGCAGATTGTCGTAGGTGACGGCGCCATCGGCGAACCGCACGCTGCAGCTACCCGAATCCATGGCCACGCCGCGAAACCGTGCGTGGTCGAGCGCGATCGTTCCCTCTCCGCTCCATTTGCTCGGTTGTCGATCTTGCCCCCGAATAGCGAGATGGACGGTGGGCGGCCGTTGCCATTGCCATTCGCTCAGGAACTGGCGCATGTCGCCGTCGACCCACGGGCGCAGCACCGCTGGGGTGATCGTGCTCTCGATGTTCAAACGGAAATCGTTCGGCGCATCCAACATCTCGGCGCGCAACTCGCCGCTTTGATGCCGCAGGCGAATGTCGCGGACCAGGGTGCGCTCCCCGTCCCAGGAAAATTCGGCGCTTGAATCTGAAAAGGGTACGCCTCTGTAGGCGAATCCGCCAACCGCCGCGTGTCCGATCACTTTGATCTGTGGATGCTCACTTCCGAAATCGGCCGTCCCGGAAATTTCGATCGTTCGTGGCGCGAAAAACACCGCTTCTTTCAACGCGCCGCCGAGAGCGAACGCGTCGAGGAATTCTTTGAGCGCGAGAGTACTCCGCGCCTGGAAATTTGCGTCAGCTGTTTGACGGCTCCAACTCGCGCGCCCAGCGAAACTGCCGCGGTTGTCCGTCCATTCGCACCGCGAGAGATCGAGTTTTTGGTCAGCCCACTCGGCGGTCGCAAACAGGTCGCGGATTTCGTAGGCGCCGCGTTGCAGTCGCGTGCCGCGAACAGTGGCTTCGAGATGGGCGTCTTCGAGTTGATCGAGGTCGCCGCTGAATTTGACCTGCAAGCTCGGCCGCTCGGCGGGAAACGAGAATTTTTGCAGCTCGGCCGCGATCCGTTGCAAGATCGACAATCGCTTGCGCCATTCCTCCGGCGAAAGCTGCGACTGCGGCTGGTAATTGGCGCGCTTGATCAGTTGCCCGGTCGCTGAAATGCGCACGCCGCAAAAAATTCCTTCGGCCTGGCTGACGTAAATTTGCTCGGGCGGAAAGTAAACGTGCGCTCGAAAATTGTTGAGCTGCGTTTTCTCGAGCTGCCCTTCGGCGGAGGGCAGCGGAAGAGTGATCTGGGCATTGCGGATGTCGAGCGCGTTGAGGAATGGCTGGTGATGAAGCAGTGCGGCGTAATTGATATCGAGCGAGATTTCGCTCACCCGGGCGAGCGTGTTCTCGCGGTTTTTGTAATCGAAAATCCGCACATCTTTGGCGACTAATCCGCGAAATGGATCGAGCGTGAGCCGGCGAATGGAAGCTTCCACGCCATGCTTGTGCAGCTCGTCGGTGATCCGTGCACGCCACTGGCGGCCGAAGCCTTTTTCCGACAAATACCAGCCGCTGACCAGCATGGCCGAGATCGCCAGGATGATGAGGAAACGCACGACGGTACCGGCGACGCGCTGCGCAAAGGACGATTGTCGATCTTGCGCGCGGCGCGTGATCTGGGGCGGCGGTTCTAAGACAGGCGGCATGGATTGTTGGATAGTTACAACGTTACAATCGTTACAAGAGTTACAATGTTAAATCGTTTCACCCGGGACCCTTTGTAACCAATGTAACAATTTTTAACGATGTCCATTTCCGATCTGCCCGCGATTAACGCTTCGCTCAATCTGCTCAGCACCGTTTTCATTTCGGCCGGCTGGTTCTGGATCCGGCGCAACCTCTGGCAGCGCCACGTGCCGTGCATGATCGCAGCGATCGTTTCCTCGACCGCTTTTCTCGTTGGCTACGTCGTTTATCACGTGCACGCCGGCGAAAAATCCTCCGGCTACAGCGGCTGGCTGGCGGCGATTTATTTTCCCATTCTGGCCTCGCACGTATTACTCGCCTTCGTGACTCTGCCCCTGGTGATCGTGACGCTGGTGCCGGTGTTTCAACGCCGCTGGGACCGCCACCGCCGGCTCGGGCGCTGGACGATGCCGATCTGGCTCTATGTGTCGGTCACGGGCGTGATTGTTTACCTG
>QHPZ01000172.1:2834-6146 GCA_003219225.1 Verrucomicrobiota bacterium
GAAACCGTCCGACGCAGCCCAGCCGAGAACCATGGTGACGATTGGAACCTTTAACGAGCCGGCGAAAGCGAAACAGCTCAAGCGGCGGCTTCAGGAGATCGGGCTTCATGCCGACATCCACAACGAAGCGCCGCTCCAGCAGGTCGCTTTCATGTCGCGCCCGCAGGCAAATGTGAAGGTGATGGTGGAAGACGACGACTTCGAGCAGGCCCAAGCATTGATGAACGAATGGGAAGCGACCGACCCAGACATCGCGGCGGCGATCATTCGCTGCCCGCAATGCAATTCATCCAATCTCGAATACCCGCAGATGACGCGCAAGGCGATCACGCCCGCAATGATCGCGCTGCTCTGGGCGGTGCGCATTTTACCCAAGGAATTTTATTGCCAGGATTGCCATTTCACCTGGAGCAACGAGGAAGAGCGCACGATCGGGCGGCTCTGGCACCGGTTTTTTCCGGGCCGGGAAACTTCGTAGGGCCGCTCGACTTGCCGCCGCTCAATCGACGGCGCGAGATTGAAACATGAAGTGGCTCTTCGCTCTGTTCCTCGCCCTCCTCATCTTCGGCGGTGCGGCCTGGTTCGGTTACAATTACGTGTTCAAACAGGACATTCAGGTGCGAAAAGAGCAGCGCGGCGAAATCACGCCCGCGCCTACGCCCGACATCAGCCTGCCGGAGTTTCAAGCCGCCGCGAAATTGCGTCAGGACGGCAAGTTGGTCGAAGCGCGCGACGCGCTCACTGCCTTTATCCAAAAATATCCGGCCGGTCTGCATGTCGACGAAGCCAAGGACCTGCTCGGCGAAGTCAACATCGACATCCTGCTCTCGCGCACGCCCTCACCGGAGAAGCAGGAATATGAAGTTCGTTCAGGAGACGTGCTCGCGAAAATCGCAAGAAAATTAAACACCACGCCGGAGCTGATCATGCGGATGAACAACTTGAATGGCACGATGCTGCACATCGGCGAGCGCCTGCTGATCTCACATCCTGATTTCAGCTTCGTGATCGAGCGCAAAGGCAAACTGGTGGTGCTGCTCAACCACGGTGCGTTCTTCAAGCAATACCATGTGCGCGAGGTCAAGCTCGGTCCGAAACAGCCGCCCAAAGTGACGACGAAAGTCGCCGAGATCATGGCGTGGCGTGGCGGTCGGCGCGTCGGTTTCGGGACGAAAGAATTCATCGGCAGCACACGCTGGATCCGGCTCGGCGCGCCGTCCTACACGATATATGCCGTCCCAGATTCGGCCCACCCAAACCTCGATCAACCGCCCCCGGCGGTCGGCATCGGCCTCGCTGCCGCCGATGTGGAGGAACTGAGTGGCCTTGTCAACAGCCGCACGCCTGTCACGATTACGGACTGAAGACAGGTTAAAAGAGTTACAAAGGTTACAATGTTAGAACGACAAACCATTGTAACCTTTTTAACATTGTAACTCCCCGATGGATCAGCCGCTCGATTTCGAAAAGCCGCTCTTTGAGCTACAGAAGCGGCTGCAAGATTTGAAAGCTCACTCCGACGAACACGATGTCGATCTGCACGCGGCGGTGAAGGCGATTGAGACGAAGATCCGCGAAACGCGGCGGCAGATTTACGGCAACCTGACGGCGTGGCAACGGGTGCAGATCGCGCGGCATGTGCAGCGGCCGTTCGCGCTCGATTACGTCGAGCGTTGTTTCACCAACTGGATCGAGCTGCGCGGCGACCGGCTTTTTGCGGACGACAAAGCGATGCCGAGCGGCGTCGCCATGCTCGGGACGCAGCGCTGCATTCTCATCACCCACCAAAAAGGACGCAACACCAAGGAAAACGTGCTGCGCAATTTCGGCTGCGCGCATCCCGAAGCTTATCGCAAAGCGCTCCGCCTGATGCGGCTCGCGGAAAAATTTGCGATGCCGGTGATTTCGTTGATCGATACCCCCGGCGCGTATCCCGGGATCGGCTCGGAAGAACGGCACATCTCCGAGGCGATCGCGGTGAACCTGCGTGAAATGATGAGCCTGCGCGTTCCGATCATCGCGGCTATCATTGGTGAAGGCGGATCGGGCGGCGCGCTCGGCATCGGTGTGGCCGACCGCGTTTTGATTCTGGAGAACGCCTACTATTCGGTGATCAGCCCGGAGGCCTGCTCCGCGATTTTGTGGCGCGACCGGCGCCACGCCGCCGAAGCGGCCGAAGCGCTGAAGCTCACCGCGCAGGATTTGCTCAAGCTCGGAGTGGTCGATGAAATCGTGCCCGAGCCGGAGGGCGGCGCGCACCATGACTACGACGTGGCCGCGAGTAATCTCGGCGACGCACTTCGCCAAAATCTCGAGAAACTTCTTCCGACGCCCGTCGACGAGTTGCTGAAGGAGCGCTACAAAAAGTTTCGCGCGCTCGGAAACTTCGCGGAAGGCAAAACCAGCAGTGGATCGGCGCGGGCGTAGAGACGGATTTGTAGCCGTCGCCCGGTGGGCGACGCGGCGCGGACGGGCTTATCACGTCAGTGCGCTTCGCACAGCGAAGCGCCTACCGTGGCTCCTCGCGGCCGCGTTTGTTGCGACAAACGCGCAGGCCTCAGACTTTAATTTCTATCACGACACATTCGCTTTCGCGAACGCCACCGTCTTCAAATATTACAAAGGCATCGCTTTTCTTCGGGCGCCGTCGGGAAAAACCGATCCGGCGAACAGCTACACGCGCCGCTGCTTCGTGATGACGCGTGTCGCAATGCAGTTTCACAAGTTCGCCCGCTTCGATCCGCATGGCCAGCCGCTCGACGATCGCGCCCTGGCCGCTCGAGTGCGCGCGGTCACCCGCCCCGCGCCATGGCGCGAAGCATTGCCGCCGAAAGAGCGCATTGTTTTTCCTGGCTACGCAAATCTGCGCGAGATGAGCAAAGCGCGTGAGACGGTGTTGAAGGAAAATATCGGCGCCGGTTGGCCAACTTACTTTCGGCCAGGAAACTTCCGGATGTTTTATCAGCGCAGCCCCAAGTATCAGGAGCAAACGCACAGCCGACTCGATGATGTCCTCGCGCACGGTGATTTTTTTATCGCGTATCTCACGACCTACCCGCGCCTCTCGATCAACCACGCGGTGCTGATTTATGCCCGAAAGAATCCAGACGCCAGAAGCGACATCGAACGTTATCTCGTCTACGACCCGAACCATCCCGACTCGCCGCGCGAACTAACGTGGCTGCCGCGCGAGGACTCATTCGCATATCAGAAGGATGTCGATTTTGTCGGCGGGCACATTCGGGTTTACCAATCCTATGGCAAATGGCTGCAATGAAGGGGCAATGACCAGTGATGAGTGATGAGCGGGTC
>QHPZ01000173.1 GCA_003219225.1 Verrucomicrobiota bacterium
GGTTATCGCGACTGCCGCCGGGGACGCAATCGCGCGCAATCAGCTCTAACACTTCATGGGCGATTACCGGCACGTGATCGGAAAAGATTTCCGCGCTGACGTCGCTGGCGCGGCACATCGCAGCGAGATGCCCGAGCAATCCGAAACCGGTGATGTCGGTCGCGGCGTGTGCGAGACGAGCTTCGCCAATCTTGCGGCCAACCTGGTTGAGCTGTGACATGGATGCGATCGTCTTCCGGGCGAGCGCGCGCGACGCAATGTTGCGCTTAATCGCCGTGGTGACGATCCCGGTGCCGAGCGGTTTGGTTAAGATCAGCGCGTCGCCTGGACGCGCTTTGGCATTGGTCAGCATTTTTCCTGGATCGACAATTCCGGTGACGGCCATTCCATAAAGCGGCTCGGGCGCGCGCACGGTGTGACCGCCGAGCACAGCGCAGCCGGCCTCGTGGGCCTTAGAAATGCCGCCGCGCAAAATCGTCGCGACGATATTTGCAGGGATTTTTGCGTCCGGCATTCCGACGATGTTGAGCGCGCTAAGCGGTCGTCCGCCCATCGCGAACACATCGGAGAGGGCGTTGGCGGCGGCGATTTCGCCGTACTGAAATGGATCGTCGACAATCGGTGTGAAGAAATCGACGGTTTGCACGAGCGCGCGACGCGCATCGAGACGGAAAACGCCGGCGTCATCGGCGGTGGCGGAACCGACGAGCACGTTGCGATCGCGCGTGACTGGTAGCTGCCGCAAAACTTGCGTCAGGGCCTGTTGGCTCAATTTGGACGCTCACCCGGCGCAGGATGAGAGCGCGGTGAGTTTGCGGATTTGCTCGCGCGACAATGCGGTTCACCTCCTTTCGGAAAAATTCTGCCGTCGGTGACGGCGGCAGCTACAACGGAGAGGAAGAGCGAAGCGGAGAGGATAGGAATCGAACCTATCTCGCCCCGCAAAACGGAACGACAACGGTTTTGAAGACCGCGAGGGCCACCAGGCACCCTTCACTCTCCGGGAAGCGAAACGCTGAAAAGCTGGTCCGAGCCGGACTGGCGATTTACTGAAAAGCTGAAAGCTACTTGAGCTTTTTAATCGCGCTGACGATCTGGTCGAAGTCCGGCCAGTCGCCGGAATCGAGTTTGGAGTGGAGGAGCTTGCCATGGGCACGGATTTCGAATGCGCCGCCGCTCGAGGGAATCAGGGTGAGCGATTTGATGCGCTCGCCGAGTTCGAGAATCTGGGTCGCCAAACTGACGGCCTTCGGCGTGTAGTTTCAGACGACGCAGTATTCGATCGATACTTCGGCTTTCACCGCGAGCTCCTTTCCGAGGTGAAAGCTATCGGCGCGGCAGAAGGCGGTCAAGGCGTGCGGCGCGTTTGCGCATGTCAATCCCTCGGTCGCCGCGGCGACCGAGGGACCACATGCTCCTATGAAAAATGTACAGCCGCTGCGCGACAGCGTGCTGTCAGAAGGCAAAGTTCAGGCCGCTGCGGATCATGGTGAAATTGTTTTGCGGGCCATCGATCACGCCCCAGCTCAAATCGTTCGTCCAGCCGATGTGGCGGGTGAAGCGAACCTCAAGCCCGAACCCGAGCTGACCAAGCGCTTTTGTGTCGCCGTCAAAATGATGGCTGCGAGCGTTGACCGTCGGAAATTCGTTCGGCAAACCGGCGATGGGCTGCGTCTGTACCGAATCGCTCTCGCCGCCGCCGAAGATGGCGCCGCCGCCGGCCCAAGCGTATGGCGCGAAGCGGCTGCAGCGAATCGGATAGCGCAGCGTCACCGTGCCGAGCACTGCGCCGACGGCACGCTCCCGATCGATGTTGCGTCCAACGAAAACGCCGCGGAGCGGCTGCAGATCGATGAAAAAACTGCGCTTGTGGGCATCGAGCACCAAACCTTCGAGGCCGAGGCCGACGTAACGGCAAAAGAAATATTTGATGTCGCCGCCGCCGCCCCAGGCGTGATCGTTGCCGATGTAGCGGTCGAACGAGCCGCCGACGGTGTGCCCTTCAGTCGTGCTCTGAATGAGATCGGCGATATCGAGATTGGGATTGTAATCGGTATTGGTGAAGACGTAGGTGCCCCAAAGATTCACGTTCCATTCGGAATCGCGGTACCACTCCGGACACGACGCAGGCGCGACGGCTTGTTTCATTTCGTATCCCCCGGCGTGAAGGAACTGAGCGGAACAGATGGCTAAGATCGACAATGTGACGGTGAGTCGTTTCATGGAATGGGCGTGTTTGGGTTAACGATTGCGTGTTGAGACGGGAGCTTCCGCTTCGGGACCAGTGGCAGGCCCCAGCAACAACGAAAAGATTGCGAACGCCTGGACACGGGGCGAATCGTCGGTGCAGCCGAACAATGGCGAAACGTCGATACGCGTACTGCGCGAGGGCTTCCAGGCGAGAGTCGGACCGATAACAAAACTGTGCTCGGGTTCATCGCGGGTCGCAGCCGTGGTGAAGTTTTTGTATTGCATCTCAATGCCGACCTTGAGCCGCTCGGCTGGGAGCAGAACCGGCGTGACCGCGCTCTGCGCGAAGCCCCATTCTCGGCCGCGATCGCCTTGCACTTCCTGCTCGAAGAACCAATTCATCGCCCACTCGAGCCGTTCACCAAAATCCTGGGCCAGCAGCAGGCGCGCCTCCCACGCGTCCGGCCGTTCAGGTGGACCGCTTTCTTCCTCCTCTTCGCCCCCCATCTCGCCGGGCGGCATCACTTCTTCGTGGCGAATGGGTCCCGTGCCGAACTTGTATTCGGCGAAAATTGTCGGGTTAAGCGGAATCTTGCAATGCCAAGCCGATAAGGCAAGCCCATCTCGACTTCCTGCGTGAAGATGTGGTCCGGCGGTCCGTGGCGAAACGCGTCGCCTTCGTAGAGCTCACCGATGAAAAATGTCCAGGGCGGCAACACATACGCGGTAAGCAATGGCGAAAAGCGCGTGCGCGAAATGCCGGGCGGCGCGCCGTAAGCGCTTGGGATTTCTTCGCCGCTAATCACGACGCTTTCTGCGGCTGCTTCCTGCGCGTGAACCGATTTGGGAAAGGCGGTGAAGAAGAGCAACGGGGCAACGGCGATGGCGGACTTGATGCGCCGGTAGCGAGGTGTGTTGGCAGGCATGGGCTCGGATCATTACAATTTTGTAATGATCGAGGCAAGCGGATTTTACCGCGACTTCCTCGCCCTAGCCCGTCGATGGAAACGTGAGCACGACCGTAGTGCCACGCCCGAGCTCGCTCTCAATCTGCACGGAGCCTTGGTGAAGATCGACAATCGATTTTACAAGCGCGAGACCGAGCCCCGCGCCTTGGGAGCTGCGCGAGGCCTCAGCGCGGTAGAAACGGTCGAATACGCGCGGCAAATGTTCCGGCTCAATGCCGCGGCCGTTGTCTTTGACCGCGACTTCGGTGCAGCCATTGCGCCGGGCGATCGCAACCGTAATTCTGCCGCCATCAGGCGTGAAACGAAGCGCGTTTTCGATCAGATTACTGACCGCACGACTAAAGAGGAGCGAATCGCCATTGATTTTCCCTTCGCCGGAGCATTCGATCTCAATCCGCCTATCCTCCGCGGCCGCATGATAGAAGGCGACGATCTTTTCCGCAGCGATGCGAGCGTCGAAAGGCTTGCGTTCGATCTCTTCGCGCGCCGCATCTGCGCGGGCGAGGAAGAGAAGGTTTTCCACGATATGCGATAGCCGTTCGCATTCCGCCGCCGCAGTCTCGAGCACTTCCCGGTATTCGGCCGATGTGCGCTCGCGGGTCAGGGCCACCTGGGCGGTGCCGAGAATATTTCCGAGCGGGGTGCGAAGTTCGTGGGCAAGATCGCCGGAGAACTGAGAAAGCCGGTTAAACGAATCCTCCAGCCGATTGAGCATTGCATCGAAAGCTTGGGCCAGCGGTTGCAGCTCGCGTGGCCATCGGCGAGGCTGGATTCGCTCGTTCAGATGCGTCGGTGTGATGCGCGTGAGCACCGCGGTCATTTCAGTGAGCGGTCGCAAACCGCGTCTTGCAACGGTGACCGACACGAGCACTGAAAGGACAACGCTGCACGCCGCCACCAACGCCACCAGTGCGCCGAAGTTTTTCATGAATTGGTCATCGGCCGACCTGTCCTGCGCGATTTGAATTGTGTAGAGCTGGCCCGCATTTTCGCCGGTCGCGACGACGAGTGAGAAAAGTTTCGAGTCGGTCCGGTAGTTTGTTGGAGCGAGAGGTGTTGATTGTTGCGGGCGTGGGAAAACGTTCACCGGCAGTAGGCGGACCATGCTCGGCGTTTCGCTGAGGGTGTTTCCGCGCGGGTCGAGGAGGCGGATCCAGTAAACGCCATGTTCACCGGCGCGCCGCGCATGCACCTCCGCGTCGATCAGCTTGGGCCCGTCGATGTTTTGCAGGTCGCCGAGGAGAGCGACGGCTTTGTCGGCCAGCACGGCATTGTCCTCCTCGAAAGCGTGCCGAACGACGAGCCAATAAAATACACCCAGGCCGCAGGAGAGAAGGAGGATCGACGCGGCCGTGAAAAGCAAGACCAGTTGCGAGCTGATCGAGCGCGGCTCAGCTGGCTTTGAGAACATAGCCGATCCCGCGAATTGTATGGACAAGCTTCTTCTCGAACGGGTCGTCCACCTTTGCGCGCAGTCGTCGCACGACGACGTCAACGACGTTTGTGTCGGTCTTGAAATCTATGTCCCAGACGTGCTCGGCGATCTCGGCGCGCGAGACGACCTGACCAGCAGAACGGACGAGGTGAGCGAGCAAACGAAATTCTTTCGGCGTGAGATTCAATGGCATGCCAGCACGGACGGCGCGGTGGTGGCGCGTATCGACGTCCAAGTCCTCGATGCGGAGGTGTTCGTCGCGCTGTGCTGGGGAGCGTCGCAGCAACGAGCGCAAGCGCGCGAGCAGTTCGGGGAAGGCGAACGGCTTCACCAGGTAATCGTCCGCGCCCAGTTCGAGACCCTTCACACGATCGCGGACGCTGTCGCGTGCGGTCAGAAAAAGAACAGGCGTGCGAACCCCCTCTCGACGAAGCGCAGCGAGGACTTGCCACCCGTCCTTCTTTGGCAACATGATATCAATGATGAGGAGATCAAAGCGTTGGTTGCGCGCGAGGCGCAGGCCGGCTTCGCCATCGGCGGCTGCTTCCACATCGTAGCCTGCCTCGCACAGACCTTTCGCCAGAAAGGCAACGGTTTTGTCCTCGTCTTCAACAACAAGGATGCGCACGCGTTGAATGTAGCGCGGCCTCCTATTCGGAACAAAGCGCTACTTCATGCTGACGCGGCTGGGCC
>QHPZ01000174.1 GCA_003219225.1 Verrucomicrobiota bacterium
GATCTTTTTCAGGATCGGGATGTCTTTGTGGATGAGTTGTTCCTGGAGATTGATCGTGTGCGTCGAGATGATCGCCTTTTTGTGCTGTTCGAGCGCGAAGAGGATCGCCGGGACAAGGTAGGCGAGCGATTTACCTACGCCGGTGCCAGCCTCGACAACAAGATGTCGATCTTCCTCGAGCGCGCGCGCGACCGCGGCGGCCATCGCCTGCTGTTGCGGCCGGAATTCGAAGTTCGTCGCCTTCGACAACAAACCGGCGGCGGCGAAGATCGAATGGACGCGCTCGACGAAGTCGGTCCCGAGATTGTCTTTGAGCGCGATCATTGCCGCCGAAGCACCAAACCCCAAGCTCCAGGCTCCAGAGCTGGTGCCTCGCATCGGCGGCAGCGGATGCGATATCGAGCCAATTGCACTAATTTAAACCGAAGTTCACTTACTGCCTCGCCGATGCGCTTGCTCGACCGCTACGTCATTCGCAATTTTTTGCAGGCCTACATCTACTGTATTGCCGGGTTCATTTCCATCTGGCTGATCTTCGATATCAGCGACAACATCTCGACGCTGCTCGACGAGCGCGTCGGACTGATTCTGGCGGTGCAATATTATTTCACACAGGTGCCGGAGGTGTTTATCATTCTGCTGCCGGTATCATTGCTGCTCGCATTGCTTTTCTCGCTCGGGCGAATGTCGCGGGCCAACGAGATCGTTTCGATGCTCACAGCGGGGGTGAGTCTGCTCCGGGTTCTCCTGCCGCTGATCGTGCTCGGGTTGCTGACGGTCGGCGCAACGATGGCGCTCAACTACGAGCTTGCCCCGCATGCCGAGCTGGCGCGGAGGCATTTTTTCTCCGACACACATGGACAACCCGCCGCACTGATCGAAGGGCAGATCTTTCGCAATCGGACGGACGCGCGGACATGGTTCATTCAGAATTTTCGGCTCCGGAGCAACGAGTTCAACACCGTCCAGGTGCTGCAACAGGACGAACGCGACAGCATCGTAACCAATTATCTGGCCAATCGCGCGGTTTATCACCCCGAGATGAAAACGTGGGAACTGGAATCGGCGAAAGTGGTCCACTACGATGCCGCCGGCAATATTTTGGAGGAACAGTTTTATCCCACGCTCAAGATCGAGCATTGGAGCGAAACGCCGTTTCGGCTGAGCAGCGCGAATGTGCGCGCCGAATATCTGAGCGTGCCCGAACTGCGCGAGTATCTGCGTTTCAACGCCGATTTTCCGGCCACGCTCCTCGCGCCGTTTCGCACCCATTTCCAGTACCGGCTCGCGCTGCCCTGGACTTGTCTCGTCACAGTCTGGATCGCGGCGCCGCTCGGGATCGGCTACTCGCGGCGGGGCGTGCTCGCCGGAGTCGCCGCCGCTGTGATTCTGGTTTTCTCGATGAATTTTCTCACCCATTTCTTTCTCGCGCTCGGGGAAGGCGACCGCGTCTCCCCCTGGATCGCGGCCTGGACACCGAATCTGCTGTTCAGCGTGATCGGATTGTATTTGCTCTACCTGCGGGCATCGAACCGGGAAGCGCCCGGCTTTCAATTCGCCCGGGCGCGGCGTACAGTCGCGCGATGAATCCGTTGCCAAACGAATGGGCAATCAAACATCGTGCCGACAAGTGCGCCGTCACCCAGCGGCCATTTGCGCCGGGCGAATATTTTTACACGCTGCTCTTTCACGACGCGGACGGTTATCGGCGGGAGGATTTGAGCGAAGAAGCGTGGGCCAATCGCAACGACAACATTCGACCGTTTTCGTTTTGGAAGACCCGCTACGAACCGCTCCCGGAGGAAGCGCCAGAGCCGTTGGCAAAAGAGAATGCCGAGCAACTTTTCCGGCGCCTGATCGCATCGAAAAGTGCGCCCGCGAGCGCGTGCTACGTCCTCGCGGCCATGCTCGAGCGCAAACGCGTGTTGAGACAGGTCAAAACGGAAAAGGCAGAGAGCGGTTGCGTCCTCGTTTACGAGCACCGTGCGACCGGTGACGTCTTCATCGTGCCGGATCCCGGTCTGCGGCTCGACGAGTTGGAAGCGGTCCAAAACGAAGTCGCCGAGTTGCTGCGCAGCGCGGCGTAAACGACAAGATCGACGTGCAGAAGATCGACAACAACTCTGTTGAGGCGCCGGTGAATTACAAAATCGGTAACGAGCGGCTGATCCGCGTCACGGAAAACGCGGCGCACAAGCTGGAGTCGTTGCTCGAGCAAAAAGGCACGCCGAATGGCGCGCTGCGTCTGGCGGTGGTAGGCGGCGGTTGTTCCGGCCTCCAGTACGTAATGGATTTGGTGGACGGGCCGAAAGAGCGCGACATTCTCGTCCCGGCATCCAATGTGCGTTTGGTGGTCGATCCGAAAAGCGCGCTCTTCGTCAGCGGCTCGGTCCTTGATTACAGCGAGGACCTGCAAAAAGGCGGGTTCAAAGTCACCAACCCGAACGCGGTCGCGCACTGCTCGTGCGGCGAAAGCTTCGCGGTGTGACTTCGAATCCCGCCTTTTGTCTCCCGAATTGCTACGCCGCGATTATGGAGTCGGCGAAGCCGCCGGCGACTCGGTGGCGGACGGTGACGGCGATTCTTCAGCTTTCTTCGCCGCCGCCTTCTTCTTCTTCGGCGACTCTGATGGCGAAGCCGATTCCTCCGCTGTCGCCGCCGCCTTCTTCTTGGCAGTGGTCTTCTTCGTCGTCGCGGCGT
>QHPZ01000175.1 GCA_003219225.1 Verrucomicrobiota bacterium
TCTCGCCTTACATGCGGCAATTCCTCGACCGCATGGACAAACCGCGCGTCGACGATATTCGCGGCATCCCGCCGGCAATCGCGATCGAACAAGCGAACCCGGTGAAAACATCGCGCTCGACCGTCGGCACAATGACCGAGATCAACGATTATCTAAAGCTTCTCTGGCCGCGTATCGCCAAGGCATTTTGTCCAAACTGTGGCCGCGAGATTCGGCCGGAAACCGCAAAATCAATCGCCGATGAAGTGATGGCGCTCTTCGGTGAGAAGAGCGCCGTCATCCCGAGCGAAGTCGAGGGATCCCGTGGTGATATCTTAAAGGCAGAATCGCGGGATCCTTCGACCCCGAAAGCTTTCGGGGCTCAGGATGACCGCGAGAAAAAACCGACTGTCCTCATCACGTTTTGGATCGCAGTTCCGCCCAAAACCGAGCCGCAAAAGTTTTTCGAATTCCTTGAGCAACAAGGTTATCTCCGCGTCTGGATCGACAACGAAGTGATCCGCGTCGATGTCGATCCAAAAAAGATCAAACGTCTCGGCCCGCGCGTTCAAGTCATTCAAGACCGAATCGCCGTTACAAAAGAGAATCGCGCGCGATTGGTTGAAGCACTTGAGACCGCACTTCGTTTCGGCAAAGGCAAAGTCAACGTCGTGGCTGTAGAGGCCGCTGTCTCAGCAGCACACCAATCCAAAGCCGCCGGGACGGCGGCCACTACAGTTTCCGAACACCCTTTTTCGACCGGCTGGCATTGCCCGCATTGCGACCTGGACATTCGTCCGCCGACGCCGGGACTTTTCAGTTTCAACAATCCGCTCGGCGCATGTCCGGAATGCCGTGGATTCGGTCGCACGATAACCATCGACCTGAACAAGGCGATCCCGGATCGCTCACTGTCGATCAAACAAGGCGTGGTCCGCGTTTTCCGCGGTCAGGAATTTGGCGAATCGCAGAAAGATCTGCTCCGGGCCTGCGCCCGGGAGGAGATCGACATCAATGTCCCATTCGAGGAACTTCCTAAGGCCGACCAGGACTTCGTCATCAACGGCGAGAAGCGCAGCGGCGAATACACCGAGGACGATTATGAGAGCGATCGTTGGTACGGCGTGCGCGGATTTTTTCGCTGGCTCGAATCGCAGGTTTACAAAATGCACATGCGCGTGTTGCTCAGTCGTTATCGCGCCTACACGACTTGTCCGAGCTGCAAGGGCGGCCGTTTTCAGCCCGAGGCGCTGAATTACAAAATCGCCGCTGGCAAAGATCTCCTCACGCTGCCCGATTTTGCCGCGCTTTCGATTTCGAATGCGCGCGATTTGCTGGCGAAGATCGACATCGCAACGAACGATTCGACTGCGGAGATGTTGCGCAGCGAAATTTGCGCTCGGCTGAATTATCTCTGCGAAGTAGGCGTTGGGTATCTCACGCTCGATCGCTCGACGCGCACGTTGAGCGGCGGCGAAGTGCAGCGCGTCAATCTGACCACCTGTCTCGGCGCGTCGCTGGTGAACACGCTCTTCGTCATGGATGAGCCAAGCATCGGGCTTCACCCACGCGATATCGGCCGGCTCGTTCGCGTGATGCTCAACTTGCGCGACCGTGGCAACACCCTGCTTGTGGTCGAGCACGAAGAACAAATCATTCGCGCGGCCGACAATTTAATCGACATCGGTCCGGGCCGTGGCGAGCGCGGCGGTGAATTGGTCTGGAGCGGACCGCTCGAAGATTTTGTAGGGCAGGCGCTCCGCCTGCCGAACTCAAGAACAGCAAGCGATGCGCTTGCCCTACAACAGCGATCGTTGACTGCCGATTATCTCACCGGCTGCAAAACGATTCCGGTCCCGAAATCGCGGCGAAGATCGAAATCGTCGATCAGGATCACCGGCGCGCGCGAACACAATCTCAAGAATATTGAGGTCGATCTTCCACTCGGCGTCTTCACGTGTGTGACCGGCGTTTCCGGTTCGGGGAAATCGACGCTGATTCACGATGTGCTCTATCGAAATCTGCTCGCGGCCAAAGGCCAATCGAATGGCGAAGCAGCGGGCGGATGCAAATCAGTCAGCGGAGCGCATCGCATCAGTGAAGTCGTGATGGTCGATCAATCGCTGCTCGCGCGCACGCCGCGCTCCACGCCGATTCTCTATCTTGGCCTTTACGATCGCGTCCGTGAATTGTTCGCTGCGCAACCGGAAGCGATGGCGCAGGGGCTCACGGCGAGCGCGTTCTCGTTCAACTCCGGCAGCGGCCGTTGTGAGCGTTGTTCGGGAACAGGGTTCGAGAAGATCGAGATGCAGTTCCTGAGCGATCTCTATGTGCGTTGCGCCGAATGCGAGGGCAAACGTTTTCAGCCGCACGTCCTGAAAATCAAACTGCACGGCAAATCGATTCACGATTTGCTCGAGCTCACGGTCCACGAAGCGATTCAGTTCTTCGCCCAGATCGGCGAAATAAAAACGCTTTCCGGGCCGCTCGATGTTTTGGACGAAGTCGGTCTCGGTTATCTGCGACTTGGGCAACCATTGAACACACTCAGCGGCGGCGAATCGCAACGTCTAAAACTTGTTCGACATTTGTCTGAAGCTCGCAAGTCGAAGCGCGAAACGCCTGGGGACGGAGCGCGCGGCAATCTTTTCATCTTTGACGAGCCGACCACCGGTTTGCATTTCGATGACGTCGCGATGCTGCTTCAGGTTTTTCAGCGCCTGGTCGATGCCGGCCATTCGCTGATCGTGATCGAGCACAACCTTGAAGTGATTAAATGCGCCGACTGGATTGTCGATCTTGGGCCCGAAGCGGGCACTGACGGCGGGGAAGTTGTTGCCGAGGGAACGCCAGAGCAAATCGTGAAGATCGGAAACTCGCACACCGGACGGTTTTTGCGAAGTGTGCTTACGAAATCGCCCAAGGCTTTGCATGTCATCCCGAGCCGCGGAGACGGCGAGGAACCTCACAAGAGCTCGCGCGAGTTGGAGAGCTCCTTCGCTTACGCTCAGGATGACCGCGTGGAGTTGGCGAGAGCCGCCGAGACTGCACCGGGTTTTCGGATAAATGGAAGCAACGGCGCCATCCAGATTCACGGCGCGCGCGAGCACAACCTGAAAAACATCGACGTGAAAATCCCACGCGATCAGTTGGTCGTGATCACTGGCTTGAGCGGGTCGGGTAAATCAACACTCGCATTCGATATCCTATTCGCGGAAGGACAGCGCCGGTTTCTTGACAGCATGTCGCCCTACGCGCGGCAGTTTGTCGAGCAGCTCGAGAAACCGGATGTCGATCTTGTCACCGGTCTGCCGCCAAGCGTGGCGATCGAGCAACGGGTCGCGCGCGGCGGCGGGAAATCCACCGTCGCGACGGTGACGGAGGTCTATCATTTTCTCCGTCTCCTGTTCGCGAAAACCGGGACGCAGTTTTGTCCACACTGTGATTTGCCGGTCGAGAAGCAGAGTGTCGCCGCGATTGTGAAGCAAATCGAAACTGCGGCCCTGCGATCGCGGGGCGGACCGCTCAAAGTGCTCGCGCCTCTCGTAAAAGCACGCAAAGGTTTTCACACCGATCTCGCGCGCTGGGCCGAGCGTCAGGGCTTCGACACGTTGTTTGTCGATGGACAACTGATTGCGAGCGCGCAGTTCCGAAGACTCGAACGCTTCAAGGAGCACACGATCTCGGTCGTGGTTGGCGTGATTGACGCAAAGCGAATCGCAAACGCGCGGAAGCTCGCGGAGCGCGCGCTTGAGATCGGCCGCGGCACAGCGCACCTGCTCG
>QHPZ01000027.1:0-3953 GCA_003219225.1 Verrucomicrobiota bacterium
AAGATGGTCGAGAGCCGATGGGCGATGGCGATGACCGTACGGCCGGCGGCAAGCCGTTCGAGCGCGCGTTGGATTTCTTTTTCCGATTCGGAATCGAGTGAGGAGGTTGCTTCGTCGAGAAGCAGGATGGGCGCGTTCTTGAGCAGAGCGCGGGCGATGGCGAGCCGCTGCTGTTGCCCGCCCGAGAGCAGACAACCTTTGTCGCCGATGACCGTCGCGTAGCCTTTCGGCTGGGCCATAATGAAGTCGTGGGCAAACGCGGTTTGCGCGGCGGCATAAACTTCTTCGGACGTGGCGTCGAGTCGGCCGAATTGGATGTTTTCGAAAATCGTGTCGTGAAACAAAAACGTGTCCTGGGTAACGAGCCCGATCTGCGCGCGCAAAGATTTCTGGGTCAAGCTGCGCACGTCGTGACCGTCGAGCTTGAGTGTGCCGGAGGTCGGATCGTACAAGCGTAAGATGAGCGACAGCACGGTGGATTTGCCCGCGCCACTGGGACCGACCAGGGCGTAGGTTTTGCCAGGCTCAATGGGCAGAGTGAAATTGCTGAGCGCGTTCGTCGCCGTGTTGGCGTCGCGAAACGTGACGTTCTCGAAATCGATCCGGCCTTCGCATGAAGGTAGATCGACTGCGCCCGGTCGATCTTTGACGCTCGGTTCGGAATCGAGAATGGAAAAGATTCCGGTCGTAGCCGCGATCGATTGCTGCATCACGATGTGGATCTTGCTTAAGGTTTTGATCGGGTCGTAGAGAATAAAAATTCCCGAGATCAATCCGAAGAATCGGCCGGCGCTCAGGTTGGCTGCATAAACATAAAGCAGCGCCAGCCCCACGCCGACCGCAGCGATGGTTTCGACCATCGGCCCTCGCGATTGAAGGATTTAACCACGCGGATGCCGGCGAATGTTTCCTGCAGCGTAACCACCATGTCGCCCATGCCTTCGAACCCGCCGTGCATCGCCTTGCGCGCGCGTCGGCCATAAATTTGAACCGGCACCAGGCAGGTCGGGAACAGAATCAGCGTCACGACCGTAAATTTCCAGTCCATCCACAAAAGCACGCTGATCGCGCCCAGGATGGTGATTGGTTGTTTGAACAAATCAATCGTGACCGTGCTGAGCGCGCCCTGCATGGCGCGGGTGTCGTTCGTGATGCGCGAGATTAAAAATCCCGAGCGCATCTTGTTAAAGAAATCCATCGACTGACGCACCATCTTGTCGAAAAGCTGCGAACGAATGTCGGTAACCACTTTGTTGCTTACCCAATGCATGCAGTAGGCGCTGCCATAGGAACAGAGGCTGCGCATGGTCATGATCGCCGGAATGGCGAGGCAAATCGTCACGATCGAATTGATCTTTATTCCGGTATCGAGCATTCCCAGGTTTGACCGGAACGCCGCCTTGCTCGGAGCTGCGCCATGGAAGATCGCGGCGGTCACGCGGGAAATGACCAGCGGGAGGAGCGCACTTACGAGCGCGAAAGCGATTCCGAGCAATAACCCGAGCAGGAACCGCCCCTTGTACGGCTTGACGTAGCTGTAGAGACGCCGATACGGACCCCAGGCCGAAAGCAGTGTTTCCAAAAACGGCTTTTTCTCTGTGGGTTTTCCCTTGCTCATGAAAATTGCGCCGCGGGCGCAGATAGCAGCGAATCCATAGCATTAAAGACCGCGTCCGTCGAGATTTGCCCCATCGGCAGCCGTTCGCGTTTCGGCGAAAATTCACTCAGCGGGACTGGCGATTCGCCCAATAAGATCAACGCCGGACTCTCACGCGGCCGCCAATGAAACGGGTTGGTCGGACCGAACAGGGCGACCTGCGGTGTTCCTTGCGCCGCGGCCAGATGCATCGCCGCCGAATCCACCGTCACCAAAAGACGCGCCCGTTTAATCAGCGCGGCGAGCGTGAGCAGATCGGTCTTTCCGGAAAGATCGGCAATTTCTCCGCCCGCCTTCCTTTTGATCGCGCGGATATTCTTCTGCTCGACCTTCCCGGTGCCACCGGTGATTGCCACTTCGACGCCCCACTTGCGGCGGGTGCGCTCGATGATTTCGGCCCAGCGCGCGGCCTCCCAGAATTTTTCCGCGCGGGCCGATCCCGGATGAAAAATAACAAACTGCTTGTCGATCTTGCAGAGTTGGAGCAGCTGCCGCGCTCCCTCGTCTGCTGCGGGTGGCAACTCCAGATGCAATCTTGGTGGGGCGTCGTCGATCCCGAGCGGCGCAAGTAAACCGAGGTTGTAATCGAGGGTGTGCATGTCTTTCAGCCGGACCTTCGCGAACTTGTTGTAAACGCGGGCCCGCTTTGCTGACTTCCTTTTGACACGCGCCGAGACGACGCGCCGTTTTGCGCGGGAGAAAAATGTGAGAAGCGCCGACCGATCGTTCTGCGTAAAATCGATACAGTAGTCGAACTTCTCTCGCGCGATCGTCCCGCACCGCCGCGATCGCCGGTGTCGTCAAAATCAGGTCGCCTATGCGTTTGAGCTGGAGCAGCAGGACCTTCATATCAGCCGACCTGTAGCGGCGGTCTGTGACAGTCGCACTTCTTTCGTCCAAGATACACCATAGCGAATGGATCGACCCAGCGTTAGGAACTGTGTATCGGCTCTACGGCTCGCTCCGGCACGTCAGGCCCTTTTGCGTTGTTCAGGCGAAATAATGCGACGGTCCACCGCCGCTACAGAAACAATCTCAGGCCAGTTTGCGCATCGCCACTTCGTAAGCGTTGAGCAAACGCGCACGAAAATGGTCCCACGTAAAATTCTCCACTACGCGCTGACGCGCGGCGCGGCCCATCTCTTCGATCAATTCGGGATGCAGATAGAAATGTTTCAGCGCCTCGGCGATGGCATCAACATTTCTCGGCTCCACGATAATGCCTTCAATCTGGTCGCGCACGACGTCGCCCGCTTCGCGCGTCGTGATCTGCGGCAACCCGCACGCCGCAGCTTCGTACGTCACCTTCGCGCTGCCTTCCCACTGCGACGGAAATACGTGCAACGTGCTCTGACTCAGATAACTTTCTGGATCGCGCACAAACCCAACCACGCGGATGTTATCGCGCCAGAATTTCTTCAAATACGGCTTCGCCTCTTCATGCACTGCCCCGACGAGCCACAGCTCGGCGTCGCGCAAGTTCAGCCGGTGCCATGCCTTCAGCACGTGCTGGATGCCTTTGCGTTTGATCAAGGCGCCGGAAAAAATCGCCCGGAATTGCGCCGGGCGCTGTCCGGGTTTAAACCGCTCCACGTCCACGCCGCGCGGCAAGTAAAACAGCTTCTCCTCGGGGAAACCCTGCACCCGGAACGTCTCCGCTGCCGTGTCCGATAACACCACGAGTAAGTCAGCCAGTTCGTACTCTTCTAAAAATCGTTTGCGCTCGAGCAGCAAACCCGCTTTGCCCTTGCGAATCCACCAGCCAACTCCCTTCTTTCCCTGCTGCACCGGCTCCGGCGCCTTTACTTTGCCGCGGTCCCGATGCCAGGTCGGAATTTCAATCACCGATGGGATGCGAAGTTTCTTCGCCACGCGCAACGACAGCAAACAATCGCCCGACCAGCTGTGAAACAAATCGTAGCGTCCGGTCGCGAGATGCCGCGAGGCGATCCAATCCACGTATTTCTTTTTCGCGCCGTAGTAATATGGCCGCCCCACGAACGAGAGCAGCCGCACCGGATGCCAGCGCAGCGAATGAATCAGCGATGCCGGAATTTCCGTTTGCCGATTATCATAAGCCACTGCTTTGCCGAGAAACTCCCCGCGGTAGGACGCGCGCAACGCCTCGAAGGCGTCGGTGTCGAGTCCGGGGCCGCCGATCCGCGCGAAAATGGAGAAGAGCAAATGCTTCGGTAAAAGCTGGCTGGCCGGCGACGCCGCTGCGGGCGCCAGCGGCGGCGCGTTTAAAGTTTCACCGAGCATGAGGTCACAACTATCCTGACAGAACACTGCCAAG
>QHPZ01000027.1:3994-4441 GCA_003219225.1 Verrucomicrobiota bacterium
GGCTTATTTGAGACGGCTCGCCCGCGGGCTGGTCGGTCGCGGCCACAATGTGCAATTGCTTACCAGCGAGGAATGGCCCGACGCCGAATGGCCCTTCGGCGCTCTGACGCGTGTCCGCCTAAGATCGACAATCGCCTTCGCCGATGAAGTGGAAAAAATCCGGCCACAGATCGAGTGCGACGTATTAATGAGTCTCGAACGCATCTGGCGCTGCGATGTTTTCCGCGCCGGCGACGGCGTCCACCGCGCGTGGCTCAATCGCCGCAAAAAATTTGATCTTCCATTGCAGCGATTAGCGCGCGACCTCAGTCCCATGCATCGTCAGATCCTGCAGATCGAAGAGGCGCTTTTCGCCAGGCGCGGCGCCGGACGCGTGATCGTCGCGTCCGAAATGGTGAAAGACGAGATTGTCGATCTTTACGATTATCCCGCTGACAACATCGACCT
>QHPZ01000176.1 GCA_003219225.1 Verrucomicrobiota bacterium
CGCCGCGACTCAAATTCGTCGCGCTCGGTTTCTTGCCGGAGCTGCGGCGCGTTCCGGGCCTGTGGCCGGGGCGCGCACCGGATCGTGTGCGTGCACCGCGGCTGTCGGTGTTTGGCAATACCAGTTCGGACTTGTTCTTGTGCGACATTTGCGCAAGTAGCTTAGCGATTAACGGCGCTTCTTTTTGCGGCCGCCTTTTCGTCCGCCTTTGCGCGAGCTCGGTTTACTCCGTTTCTTTCCGCGACCACCGCCGCCCTTTTTGCGGCCGCGCTTCTCCGATTTGTTGACCGTCGCCCAGGCGCGTCGAGATGCTTCCTTCTTGCTGACGCCGCGTTTCTTGTAACCGCGCGCGATCTTCTCGGCTTTGCGCTTTTGTTTGCCGGTGTATTTCTTTTTACTTCCTCGTGCCATAAATCGCCATAAATCCTCCCCTTCCTTTTCCCCACAAATGGAACGTAACCGGCACGCTCGACAGATTTATTTTTAGCCCGTTGGCAAGATCGACATACACTCGGCCCGCTTTTTTGTGGCGATAAGATTTTTGGAATTATGAATGCAATTTACGATTTCTTACGACCGCTTCTGGGGCTCGGGATGGAGCCAAAGGATTTAGGTTTGCTGCAAGTATCGTTGCGCGGCGTCGTCATTTTTCTTTTCGCGCTCATCATGGTACGCTTAAGTAGCAAACGCTCCCTCGCGGAGAAAACCGCGTTTGACGCAATCCTGCTCGTCATTCTCGCGTCGGTGCTTTCGCGCGCTATCAACGGCAGCGCCGGTTTTTTCACGTCAATTGGCTGCAGCTTTGTTCTTGTTTTTTTGCATCGCCTTTTCAGTTGGATCGCCTGCCGGTCGCATGCCTTTGGCAAACTCATCAAAGGCTGCCCGGCGATCGTTATCGAAAATGGCCGGCTGCAGCCCGACGCGATGCGGCGCAATCTGATTTCCAATCACGATCTCGAGGAGGACCTGCGCCTCGACGCCCAAACTGAGGACGTAGCAAAGATCAAAATCGCCCGCCTCGAACGCAGCGGCGATATCAGTTTTATCAAAGCAACTGGCGGCTAAATGGTCACGACCAAGTGGCCGCCGGCAACCCAACAACCCTGTGCACTACATCGGCTTGATGCACGTTTCGCTGCTGGTGCTCAGAATCCTGACACGCGCCTCACTTTTGTTGGCTTTGCTCGCAAGCGCGGCAACGGCGCAGCCGTCTGCTGAAGATGGCCAATGGACGATGCCGGCCAAGAATTTTCAGAACACGCGCTACAGCGCACTGGATCAGATCAAGATCGACAATGCGAAGAATCTCCGCGTCGCGTGGACGTTTTCGACCGGCGTGAACCGCGGGCAGGAAGCGGCGCCGATTGTGGTCGGCGACACGATGTTCCTCGTCACGCCATACCCGAACATCCTTTACGCGCTCGACCTGAAGAACAAAGGCGCGGTGAAATGGAAATTTGAACCGCAGCCCGCGGCGGCGGCACAGGGCGTGGCCTGCTGTGACGTCGTCAATCGCGGCTGCGTTTTCGATAAAGGAAAAATTTTCTTCAACACGCTCGACGACAACGTCTGCGCGCTCGACGCGGCGACCGGCAAGTCGCTGTGGAAAACCAAAGTGGGCGAGATCAACCGCGGCGAAACCATGACGATGGTGCCGCTGGTGGTGCACGACAAAGTGCTGGTGGGAAATTCCGGCGGCGAATTCGGCGTGCGCGGCTGGCTGACCGCGCTCGACACAAACAGCGGCCAAATCGTGTGGCGCGCTTACAGCACTGGGCCGGATAGTGATTGTCTCATTGGACCGGAGTTCAAACCATTTTACGAGAGCGAGCGCGGCAAAGATCTCGGTGTCAAAACGTGGCCACCAGAACGGTGGCAGATCGGCGGCGGCACGGTCTGGGGCTGGATCTCGTACGATGCGGGAGCGAACTTAATCTTTTACGGCACCGGCAATCCCGCTCCCTGGAATCCGGAGCTGCGGCCGGGCGACAACAAATGGACTTGCGGCGTGTTCGCGCGCAATCCCGACACCGGCCAGGCGCAGTGGTTTTATCAATGGAATCCGCATGACGAATTCGCTCACGATGGCGTAAGCGAAAACATCATTGTCGATCTTTCGATTGGCGGAAGTGCTGTAGCGTCCGCTGTCCCCAGCGGAAATAACAATTCCGATGCGCTGAGGACAGCGCACACTACAGCATCGGCGATGCGTAAAGTGCTGATCTCGGCACAGCGCAACGGTTACGTTTACGTCCTCGATCGACTGACCGGGCAAGTGCTCTCGGCCGATCCCTTCATCCGCATCACCGCGAGCAAAGGCGTCGATCTAAAGACCGGCCGCATCATTAACAACGAAGAGAAAACGCCGCAGATCGGCAAAGTGATCCGCGATGTCGCGCCCGCTTCGGCGGGAGGAAAAGATTGGCAGCCGTGCGCGTGGTCGCCGCGCACCAACCTGCTCTACATCCCGCACCAAAACCTGGCGATGGATTACGAAGCTGTTGAAGCGAGCTATATCGAGGGCACGCCATACCTTGGCGCGAACATTAAGATGTACGCCAACGGCGGCGGGAAACGTGGCGAGTATTGCGCGTGGGATTCGGTGCGGCGCAAAAAAGTCTGGGCGATCCCGGAAGAATTTCCTGTCTGGAGCGGCACACTTGCCACGGCTGGCGACGTGACGTTCTACGGGACAATGGAGGGTTTCTTCAAAGCGGTGAACGCGCGAACCGGCGAACCGCTTTGGCAATTCAAAACCGAGTCGGGAATTGTCGGCCAGCCGACAACGTTCCTCGGACCCGACGGTAGACAATACGTGGCCGTGCTTTCCGGCGTCGGCGGCTGGGCCGGCGCGGTCGTTTCCGCCGACCTCGACACGCGCGATCCGACCGCAGCCCTCGGCTTCGCGAACGCGATGAAAGATCTACCGCAGGTTACGGCGAAAGGGGGGACGCTCTATGTGTTCGCGCTGCCATGAATGCATCACGAAGGACACGAAGATCACGAAGGTTTAACCAGATTCTCCTCTTCGTGTTCTTCATGCTCATGCTCATGAGCTGCAAACGCGAGGAGCGCGCACTGGTCACCCAGTCACCATCACTTGAAATGCAGCGGAGCCGTTATGAGGTGAACGTCGCGTCGAACGGAGAGTCGGCGCGCATAAAGACTTGGTTCGACCGAAACTCATGGTCGATGGCGCAGGGAAAACAGCTTTACGACGCTTACAATTGCGTCGGCTGTCACGCGCACGGCGGCGGCGGAATGGGTCCGCCGTTAATGGACGAAAAATGGATTTATGGCAGCGAGCCGCAGCAGATTTATGGCTCGATTGTTTATGGCCGCCCCAACGGAATGCCGTCGTTTCACGGAAAAATTCCCGACTCGCAGGTCTGGCCGATCGTCGCGTATGTGCGCAGCATGAGCGGCCTGGCCGATCAAAGCGCCGCCAACCCGCGCGACGATCACATGAAAGGTCCGCTGCCGCCGAGCTCAGTGCCGGAAAGCACGCCGCATGAGGTGTCGTTGCCGGAATCAGCGGAACAGCCGCGATGAATAACAGCGCCGACATCATTCAATCGGCGCTGAATCCGGCGGCGGTGGAAGCGGCGCACATCGCCCGCCTGTGGTGGATTTTTTTCTGGGTCACGTTGTTGATCTTCGCGCTCGTGACGCTCGCTTTGGTATTCGCGTTCGTGCGACACGCTCGGGATGCCACCAGCGAGCCACAGATCATCGGCGAACCGGACGCTCGCTCTCAAAGCCGCACCGCGGCTGTGGTGTGGAGCTTGGTGGCGATGACCGTCGCGATCCTGTTCGCGTTGCTGATCATCGATTTTTTTACCGGCAACAAGATCTACGCCGCGCCTGACGCGAACGCGCTCGGCATCAAGATCACCGGTCATCAGTGGTGGTGGGAGATCGAATACCAGAATCCGCAGTCGAGCGAGATCGTCGCGACGGCGAACGAAATTCACGTGCCGGTTGGCAAACCGGTGAAGTTCGAGCTGCAATCGGTCGATGTGATTCACAGCTTCTGGGTGCCAAACATGCACGGCAAAAAAGATCTCGTGCCTGGTCATCCCACTACGACGTGGTTCGCCGCTACGCGCGCCGGCGAATTTCGCGGTCAATGTGCGGAGTATTGCGGCGAACAGCACGCGCACATGCGGCTGGTTTTTGTGGCGGAGCCGGCGCCGCAATTCGACCATTGGCTGAGCTAACAAAAGAGATCTGCGCCGGAGCCGGCGAGCGATTCGGCGCGCCGTGGCCGTGACATTTTTGTTTCGCGGCAATGTGTCATGTGTCACGCGATCCAGGGCACAAATGCACGCGCGACGCTTGGGCCTGATCTCACCCACGTCGCCAGCCGCAAAATGATCGCCGCCGGCGAGCTGCCGAATACGCGCGGTTATCTCGCGGGTTGGATTTTAAACGCGCAGGTCCTCAAACCCGGCACACAAATGCCGCCGACTCAACTCGGCGCCGATGATCTCAACGCGCTGCTCGATTATCTGGAGAGCTTGAAATGAAGAGCGTAACGGACGATCAACGCTCCTGCTGTAGCGTGCGCTGTCCTCAGCGCATCTTAGAATCCGCTGAGACAGCGGAGCATACGTCAGACGCGGTCAATTCGAACAATTTCGCCAGCGTACGGCCAGTCGTCTGCATTCGCGACCAGCCCAGCACGCACCGGATTCTGCCGAACATAATCCCATTTCGCGGCATAGCTCTCATCGCTGCGCAGCAGATGATCGAAGGATCCTGGTTGCCAGAACGAGGACAACTTTTGACCGGCAATGCGAGCTGGCTTCTGCCCTTCTCGCGCCAGTGCCGCATCGAGATTCCGCTTCAAACCCTTGATCCAGTTGCCCAGGCTCACTCCGCAACCGAGCCCAAACCGGACAAACAGATGAATGTGATCCGGCATGATCACGTAGCGACCGACGCCGATCGAAGACTCCGCCGCCTCTTGGCAGTAGTCGATAAATGCCGCGTGTACTTCAATGGACATGAGAATCCGCTGCCGTTGGTAGGTGTTGAATGTGATGAGGTAGAGAGGCGCATCGAAACGTTGGAAAACCAAGTCGAGTCGCGGCGGCTTCTCTTTGAACACG
>QHPZ01000179.1 GCA_003219225.1 Verrucomicrobiota bacterium
CGCGTTTTACACTGCGCTTTACAATCGCCACCTCGCTTCGCTTCGCGAAGAACAGCGGCAGCGGCTGGACGAAAACGTGGCCAGTCAGCAGCAGCGATATGAAGCCGGTTTGAGTAACCGCGGCGCGTTCACCGAAGCAACGGTGCAGGCGCGCGAACTCGACTCGCTCATCGAAACCGCGCAGCGCGCCTACGGCGAAGCGCGCTTAAGACTGGCCGAAGCCATGGGCGAAGATCTCGGCCCAAACGCGCCACTGCTCGAGCCCGAAGGCGAACTGAATTTTACGCCGGTCAATGTTCGCCACGGCGAATCCGTCCCGTGGCGGATCGATCTTGCATCGGAAACGGCGCGCGCGCTGGAGCGCCGCGCTGATCTAAAGCTCGCACGGCTGCTGGTCCGTTCCGCCAACGAAGAGGAACACATTATTGCGGCCGGTTATTATCCGGCGATCGGCGGGAACCTGCTCGGCAATTACGTCCCGGTCACCGGTGTTCATGAGGAAGGCTCTACGAGTAAAACGCAGGACCTGCTCGGCTCGGAAATACGCGAAGGCGCTGGTTACACGTGGCGAGTGATCGACAACGGCAAAGTGATCGGGGCAGTGCGACGACAGCGCGCCGCGCGAGAGGCGAACGAGCTGAGCTACCGCAAGTTGGAAGCGAACGTCGGCCGTGAGTTGTCGCGACTCCGCAATGAATTGAGCGCAATCGAGGCGCAACAAAAATCGTTCACTGAGGCGATGACTGCGGCCGAACAAAGCGCCAATACCGTTGCGCAAAACCTGGCCGGTGGTCTCGCTTCGCAACTCGAATATCGATTGAGCCAGAACGGGTTGCTCCAAACCAGGACCGGCCTCTTGACCGCAACTTATCAGCAAAACGTGGCGCTCGCCGAGTGGGACCGAGCGACCGGGCGCTACTTTCAATTTTCCGATGTGGCGGAAAACGCGCATTAGACGGGCCACAGGCCCGTGGCTACAGCGCGTGTCGACAGCGCCCATTCGCGGTCAGGTGTAGCCACGGCGCTGTGCGCCGTCTGGAGCGGTAGCAATACTGATTTGGATATGTTCTAGTTCGAAGCCTTGAAACTGCCGGAAACAAAAACGCTGTTGTGGCTTGGTGGCGCACTGCTCGTATTGCTGTTCGCCGTCGCCTGGTTTCTCATTCCGACCGCCGAAGTGGCGTCTGTTCGCCGTGGCACCGCGATTTCGGCCGTCTACGGCACGGTGCGAATCGAGCCGACGTTCGTGCTGCCAATCCGCGCGCAAAACTCCGGTTTCATCACCCTGGGGGAGCCGCTCGCCGCCGGCCGCGGCGCGATTGGCAAACACGTCGCGGCCGGCGAATTACTCGCGACCATCGCCGATGAAGCGACGGCGCGACAATTGAAACAGGCGCGCGCCGATCTCGATGCCGCGCGGCAACGCGCTCAGCTGACCCTGCCTTCGGAAGAGCCACTGAAAGCGGCGGAAGATAATCTGCGCCGGCTCGAGCAAGTCGCCGCCTCAGGCAACGTGCCGACGGTCGAGTACGAAAAAGCGAAGACCGAGGCGAACCGGTTGCGCAGCGCGCTCGAGACCGAGCGAATCGAGCGCGATCGCAACCTGCAGGCGCTCGACGACACCGTGAAAAAACTCGAAGCCCAAATGCAGAATTCGGAGGTGCGCTCGCGCCTGGACGGACTGCTCACCGATGTGCGGGCGATCGACGGTCAGCTCGTCGCTGAAGGCAATGAGCTTTTCACCGTGGCCTCGGCTAAAAATTATGTGCGCGGCGAGGTGAACGAAGAGGACGTGGGCGAAGTGAAACCAGGGATGAAGGCGACGGTGCAGTTGTACGCCTACCGGACGCGCACTTTCACCGCGCACGTCACGGCAGTGCAACCGGCGGCCGATCCGACGACGCAGCGTTACGCGATTGCGCTCGAGCTCGAGAACCCGCCGGACAATTTAATGGCCGGGATGACCGGCGAAATGAACATCATCACCGGTGTGCACGAGAACGCGCTGCTCGTGCCGACGCGGGCGCTGCTTGTCGATCAAGTGTTGCTCGTTCGACGCGGGATTGTGCAAAAGCGCACGGTCAAAATCGGTTACAAAACACTCGATTATTCCGAGGTGGTCGGCGGTCTCTCGGAACGCGAGCGCGTGATTGTTACAGACCAGGATAAATTCCGGCCGGGCAAAGCCGTGCGCGAACGCAGAGTCACTTTGCCAAATCCGCCGAAAGCGCCGTGACGCCGCCGCTCTACATCGCGCTGCGTTTTCTGCGGCATCGCAAACGCGCGCTGCTCCTGAGCTTGAGCGGCGTCGTCTTCGGCGTCGGGTTCTTCGTTTGCACCCAGGCGCAGACCGAGGGTTTCGCGCGGCATTTCATCAACTCAACGATCGGGAGCAACGGCGCACTCGTCGTTCGGTCGCGCTTTCGTCCGCACTACGAAAGTCTGGTGGTCCCCTCGCGCAGCGCGAGCTCGGACACAGCGCTGCGCGCATTCTTCGAAGGGATCACGAATGCGAGCGAGATCATGCGGGTGAGCCGGCAATTCTCGAATGTCGTTGCGTGTTCGCCAGTGTTGCGCGGCACGGTGAGCGCGCGCGCCGGGTTTCAGAATGCGACGGCCGATCTTTTCGGGATCGACCCGCCGTTGCACGCGCGCACGACGGACATTTTGCGACAGTTGATCGCCGGCAGCTACGATGATTTCCGCAACAACACCAGCTCGCTCATCGTCGGCTCGCGTCTGGCTGAAGACCTCGGCGTGCACACGGGCGACACGATGCAGTTGCTTTCGCCAAGCGGCGAGTACTGGCGCTTCACGATCGCGGCGATTGCGCGCGCCGGCGTCGGCTCGATCGATTCAACCCGCGTCTATTCGCACGCACGCATCGCGCAAAATCTCCTGCAACGCCCGTTCGGCGCCTCGATGATCATTTACAAACTGCGCGACCCAGACCGCGCGCCTGCGCTCGCGACTCAGTTCGAGCGATTGTTTCAGCACGTCGCGAACAGCTGGCAGGAACGCGAGCAAGCCAACCTCCAGCTCTTCATGACCCTGCGCATTTCGGCAGCGATCACCGTCTCGCTCATCATTCTGCTCGCGGGCTTCGGCATTTTTAACGTCCTGACGATGTCGGTGCTTGGAAAGGTGAAAGAGATCGCGATCCTGCGCTCGATGGGTTATCGGAGGATCGACATCTCGGCGATTTTTCTCTGGCAGGGTGCACTCGTCGCGGCCGTCGGTTCGGTGCTCGGTTGTCTGCTCGGCGCGTTGTTGACCTGGGGCGTCGGCCACATTCCAATCCGCATCCGCGGCTTACTTTACGCCGACCATTTTTTGGTAACGTGGAACTGGCGACATTATTTCTGGGCGACATTGCTGGCGATCATCGCCGTCTTCATCGCAAGCTACGTTCCCGCGCGGCGCGCAGCCGAGCTGCCGCCGGTGGTGACATTGCGTGGCTCGAGCGTATGAACCGCGGGTCGCACTGTAGAGTCCGCTGTCCCCAGCGGATCAGCCATACGCAGATTATTTCCCGATGCGCTGAGGACAGCGCACCCTACAGCAATTGCGAGATCGGATGAACGGGCAGACCGCTACCTTGGCGAAGAGGAAGAGCGGGTGCACGCGTTGCGGGGCGTTTCGCTCGACCTCGAGCCCGGCACCGTGCACGCAGTGGTCGGACCATCCGGCTGCGGGAAAAGCACGTTGCTTTACGTTCTCGGCCTGCTTGATCCGCCGGATGCCGGATCGATTGCGATCGAATCCGAACCGGTGTCGCACCTGAGCGACAACGAGCTCGCCCGGAAACGGAACGAGTTCATCGGGTTTATCTTTCAGTTCCATTTTCTGATGGAGGATTTCACCGCGCAGGAAAACATCATGATCCCGATGCGCCGGTTGGGGCAGCTTCCCGAAGACGAGATGGGCGAGCGCGCCGCGCGATTGCTGGATGCGGTCGGGCTCGGCAACAAACTCAGCCGGCCAAGCCGCCATCTTTCCGGTGGCGAACAACAACGCGTGGCGATCGCGCGCGCGCTGGCGAACGATCCGCGAGTGATCCTGGCCGATGAACCGACCGGAAATCTCGACACGAAAAATTCGGAACGCGCGTTCGCGCTGCTGCAAACGCTTGTGCAACAAGGCGAGAATCCACGAGATGATGGACGGCCAAATCGTCGCCAGCCATCCTCGCGGCACGCGCGAGCCCAACTTCTAAAAGCAAAGACCGCGCAAAATGGGGTGGCACAAGGCGACAATAATTTTCTGCGCCACGTTTGGGCTTTATTTTCTTTCGCGCTCGCCGGGGCTGGATGAGATCGACTCGGTGAATTTCGCGATGGGCGTGCGCGAATTCAATGTGTCGGAACACCAACCGCAACCGCCGGGATATCCGTTGTACATATTTTTCGGCTGGATCGGGACGAAACTTTTCGGGGCGAGCCCGCAGTTATCTCTGCATTTGGTTTCGGCCCTGGGGGGCGCGCTTCTTGTCGCGGCGTGGTTTCTGATCATTCGATTGCAGTTCAACGAGCGACTTGCTTGGTGGGTTACCACGTGCCTGGCGATCACGCCGGTGGTTTGGATGACGGCGACCAAGGTCCTGAGCGACGCGCCGGCAGCGGGTTTGATCAGCGCGGCGATCCTGGCGGCGATTTGTTTTGCGCAGCGCGGCGGTGTGGTTGCTTTGCTGGGAGTGGCAGTCTTGGGCGCGGCAGCCAGCGGTTTCAGGCCTCAATTGGGTCCGGTGGTATGCGTCATTTTGGCGATCGCGCTTAGATCACGCCGCTCTGGTTTGAAGATGTCGATCTTAGCGTGGGTAGGGTTGGTCGTGGGTTGCCTGCTCTGGCTCGTGCCGATGTGGTATTCGCAGTGGGCGCTGCACCGGGAGGCACCGGCGTGGGTGGTGTATCCGAAGTTGGTCTATGGCCAATGGCAATGGCTTTACAATAGGTCCGACAATTTCATCGGCGCCGGAGACTGGAGCGCGCGTTATCTCAGCATCCGCTTTGTGCAGCATTTTCTCGGATTCTTCGGACTCGGCTTCGGTTTTCTTCAGTCGTGGGTGGCGCTGATCGCAGGCAGCGTGATCGTGCTCTTCGGGTTTGGCGCGTACGTATGGCGGCGACGCGAACCGGTGGACCGTCAGTTCTGGAGTTTCCACACGCCGTGGGCGCTGGTGCACGTCATCATCATCTTTATCTGTCTTCCGCCGACACAACGTTATTACCTCGTCATTTATCCGCTGCTGCTCGTCGCGTTGTTGCGCGGTTTCTTACGACTGCCGACGCCGTGGCAGCGAATGGCATTCGCATTGCCGGCAGTTCTTCTTTTCACATCAATCCCGATTGCGATCATAAATCATCGCGAGGACGCGCCGCCTGAGCGGTTCGTGCAATATCTGCAACAACTTTATCCGGAGTCGATGCGCGGCCGCGTTGCATTGATCTTGAGCAATCGCTCACGCAGGCACGTCGAGTGGTACGCGCCTGAGTTCAGAATCGTTCGGCTTCCGAACATTTCGACTGTGGACGATGTGCTGAAAGCGACAAATGGCGCGGTTGCCGTCTACACCGATGACGAGAAGTTTGCGTTGCCGCTGGGCTGGCGACGTGTGCCGCTCACGGAGTTCCGGCGTTCGATTGTGATTTACCTGAAATCGAGCCGGGTGCGACTGCTGCTGGTCGATCGCGGAAATCGAGCATGAGCGCTCAGACAGACACCGGCATCATCGGGCGCGGTTCTTCGCGTTTGGGAGTTGGAAATTTCCGGATGACGCTTCTGACCTCGATAAAGGTCGGCACATAACTGCTGACGGCATAGGCGATCGCAGTGGCGGCGGCGACGCCGACGATGCCATACATTTTCGCGAACAAGATCGACAAGATCAGGTTAAGGGCCGCGGTGACGGTACCGTAAATGGTCATCCCTTTGAGATGACCGGTGGCGGTGAGGACACAGCTGCCGACCAACATGGTCGAGATCATTAAGCGCCAGAGCGCCATCCAAACGATAAGCGCGAACGGCGGCACCGCCGCGGCGCCAGCCCAGAGTCGGATGATTTCTTTGGCAAAAATGACGAGCACGGCAGCGATGGCGAGTGACGTGAAGAAGCTGAACTTGAAATTCGAGCGCAGCGTTTGCCGGATCCAATCGTAATCGCGTTGCGCAAACGCCTCGGTGTAGGCCGGCCAGAGCGCCGGATACGCGAGCATTTGCAGACCGGAAGCCATGCCGAACAAACTGAATGTGACCGCATAGGGCGTGACGTAGGACGCGCCGAGAAAATGCGCGATCACGATATTGTCCGTCTGCCAGTTGATCATCCAACCGATGCTAATGATGAAAAACTTCCAGCCATCGGAGAACAGAACTTTGACGAAGGTCGGATCGACCGCGCGCAGGTTTGGGCGGAGCCACGGTTTGTGAAAGCCGAACAGCCAGATTGCGCTGGTCAGGTTCGCGACCAAGCCGAACCCGAAACAGCCGGCCACCAGCCAGGGCAATCCGCCGCGCGACCAGATCACAACCAGCAGCGCGATGAGATTGCCGAGCGTGCCGGCGATGTTCCAGAGATTGGCGATCGCGCTTTTCTGGTGCGCCGCGAGCACGCGCGCGACGATCACGAGCGGCAGATTCAACGCGAAGATCGACAACGCCAGCCAAACGGCCGAAGCGATCTCGGCGCGCGCAACCGGTGATTGCAAATGCGGGAACAGGAACGCCGCGATGGTGGGCGCAAACGCGCTGGCAATTAAGATAATCGCCAGCGCAATCAGGCAGAGCGTCAGCAGCGCCGAGGAAACGTAGCGCCGGCCGATTTCGCGCGCGTCTTTAGCCTGGGCGCGCCCGAGTGCGTTGGTCAGACTCGCCCCCAGCCCGAAATCGGTGATACCGAGGAATGTCAGGACGGTGCTGATGGTGATCCAGGCCCCGTAACGCTCCGTTCCCAAATAACCGATGGTGAGCGGGACCGACACGATGCTGACCGCGATCGCGACCAGCCGCCACACCACGCCCGAAGCGGTGCCTTGAAAGACACCGCGCGAGCGGCGCTCGCGAAAATCGCGCGGCGCGCCCCGGCCCAAAATGAAGCTAGCCCAGCGTCGAATGGTCGAGCTCAAGAGTGCGGATTATAGCGCATCCGACCATTCCCGCTGCCAAATGATTGCGGAGTTGCCATGTTCGGCTCTTTCTGTGGATCATCGATCTGGATGAAGAGGGTGTTTCTCACCGGCGCGAGCTCCGGAATTGGTTTGTCCATCGCCAAGGCTCTCGCTGAGCACGGCCACGAAGTTTGGGGCACTTCGCGCGATCCGAGGCGCCTACCGCAGTTGCCGCGCTTCCATCCGCTGCGCCTCGATCTTTGCGATCCGACCTCCATCGAGAGCACCTTCAATTCGGCGCTCGCCGAGGCCGGTCACTTCGATGTTCTGATCAATAACGCCGGCAGCGGCCATTTCGGGCCGACCGAAACTCTTCCCGCCGACGAGGTTTCGCAGGAATTCCAGATATTGGTTTTTGGTCACCTTAAGTTGACGCAGCTCGCGCTGAACGCGATGCACGCGCACGGAAATGGGCTCATCATCAACATCACTTCTCTGGCCGCGCGGCTGCCGGTCCCCTTCATGGCCGCTTACAATGCGGCTAAAGCGGCGATGGCCGCTTTCACAATGTCGATCCAACTTGAGCTGCCGGATCGACGAGTGAGAATTGTCGATCTTCAGCCGGCCGA